>JAJUHG010000009.1 GCA_029267995.1 Micrococcales bacterium | reverse complement strand
CGATCGAGCCTCCGTAGCCGAGGGGTCGGGCTATTCCGAGCGGTCACTCCCCGCCAGGCACCCGCGAGGGGTGATCCCCCAAGAGACACCCGCGAGAGTTGATTCCCCGCGAGGCGCCCCGCGAGGGCTGATTCCCCCAGGTGCACCGCGAGTGGTGGCTCCCCGAGAGGTGCCCAGAGAGGGTGATTCCCCGAGGGGTGCCCCGCGCGAGGTGCCCCACGCGAGGTGGCTCCCCGAGAGGTGCCCCGCGCGAGGTGGCTCCCCGAGAGACAACCCGCGAGAGGTCACCCCGGAGCGCCGCCACCGCGAGGCGACCCCTTGAGGTCACCTCCCGCGTCGACGATTCCTGTGCTCTCAGGCCTCGAGACCGAGCCGCTGCGCGAGGAACTCGTACACCAGCGCCGCCATGTGCGCCGCCTGCTTGTTGTCCGCGGCCCCGCCGTGCCCACCCTCGATGTTCTCGTAGTACGTCACGTCCTTGCCCGCAGCGAGCAGCTTCGCCGTGAGCTTGCGCGCGTGCCCCGGGTGGACCCGGTCGTCCCGCGTCGAGGTCGTGAGCAGCACGGGCGGGTAGTCGACCGACTCGTCGAGCAGGTGGTACGGCGAGAACGTCCTGATGAACTCCCACTGCTCGGGATCGTCCGGGTCGCCGTACTCGGCCATCCACGACGCCCCCGCGAGCAGCCGCGAGTAGCGCGCCATGTCGAGCAGCGGCACCTGGATCACGACCGCCCCGAACAGCTCGGGCACGCGCACGAGCATGTTGCCCGTGAGCAGCCCACCGTTCGACCCGCCCTGGATCCCCAGGTGCGCCGGGTCCGTCACGCCCCGCGCGACGAGGTCCCGGGCGACCGCCTCGAAGTCCTCGTAGGCCCGGTGACGGTTCTCCTTGAGCGCCGACTGGTGCCACGACGGCCCGTACTCACCACCCCCACGGATGTTCGCGAGCACGTACGTCCCGCCCCGCGCGAGCCACGCCCGGCCGAGCGCGCCCGAGTAGGACGGTGTGAGCGAGACCTCGAAACCCCCGTACCCGTACAGAAGCGTCGGGCGAGGTCCCCGCGGGGCGGCGTCGTCGGCGGGCCCCACCTGGAAGTACGGGACCCGCGTGCCGTCCGCCGAGCGCGCGAAGTGCTGCTCGATCCGCAGCCCGCTCGCGTCGAAGAACGCAGGGCTCGACTTGAGGACCTCGGGCTCCTCACCGCCACCCACCGTGACGACCGAGAGGGTCGAGGGGGTCAAGAAGTCCGTCTGGACGAGCCACACGTCGTCGCTCTCGACCCGGTCGACCGCCCCGACCGCGATCGTCCCGAGCTCGGACACCCCCGCCAGCTCCGACCGCTCCCATGCGGCCCCGCCGACAGCAGGCTCGGGCGGCGTGAGGACCACGGGCCGGTGCGTGACGTCGTCGAGCACCGTGATCACCAGGTGGTGCCGTGTCCACGTCGCCCCCGCGAGCGAGGTGGTCGGGGACGGCGTGAACAGCACCGTCAGCTCGCGGCGACCGGCCATGAAGTCCTCGAACGCAGCCGCAAGCAGCGAGCCGGCGGGGTAGCTCGGTCCCCCCTCGACAGGCGCCCACTCCTCACGCAGCTCGATCACGAGCCACTCGCGGTGCAGCCCGATCTCGGCGCTGTGCGGGACCTCGATGAGCTCGAGCGAGCCGTCGGGACGCAGCAGGAACTCCTCGCCCGAGTAGAACTCGATCCCGCGCGAGACCAGATCACGCTCGAAGCCCGGCGTGTGGTCGTGCACAGCCCAGATGTACAAGTCGTCGGGCCGACCTTCGTACACGAGCTCCGCCTCGCTCATCGGCGTGCCCCGGCGCCAACGTCGGACACTTCGCGGGTAGCCCGACTCGGTGAGCGACCCGGGGCCGAAGTCGGTCGACACGAACACCGTGTCCTCGTCGATCCACGTGAGCGAGCCCTTCGCCTCGGGGCGGAAGAAGCCGCCGTCGGCGGGGGAGACGAACTCGAGCCGCTCGAGGTCGAACTCGCGCGTGACGTCCGCGTCCGAGCCTCCGTGCGAGAGGGCGACGAGCGCCCGGCGGAAGTCGGGCCGTAGCACGTCCGCGCCGTGCCATACCCAGTCCTCGCCCTCGGCCTCGTTGAGGGCGTCGATGTCGAGCACGTCCTCCCACTCGGGCGACTCGGTGCGGTAGCTCTCGGGCGTCGTGCGGCGCCACAGACCGCGCGGGTGCTCGGCGTCGGTCCAGAAGTTGTAGAGCCACGGACCGCGCCGCACGACCTGCGGGATCTTGTCGGGCGAGTCGAGCACCTCGCGGATCGCCTCGCGCGTCGCGGCGAACCCGGGCCGCGACTCGAGCGTCCGCGCGGCGTGCTCGTTGCGCTCGCGGACCCACGCGAGCGCCTCCTCGCCCTCGACCTCCTCGAGCCATGTGTGCGGGTCGGCGAGTGCGGCGAGGTGGGCGGGCAGCGTCGCGTCGTCGATCGTCATGCCGAGCAGCGTAGGCGTGGCCACCCACGTGGGTCACGCCCTGACGGGCGAGCCGCATGGGCGCGGGGAGAGGGTCGAGTCGTCGAGCGAGGCGAGAGTCGTCGAGCGAGGTGAGAGTCGTCGGGCGGTGCGTCGGTGGCACGCGTCATGATGTGACGGTGAGCGACGTGACCCAGCCTTCCGCCTCGACCGCCCAGGGCGTCCCCGCCGACGACGCCGCCCGTGCCGAGTGGACCGAGCTCGCCGAGCAGATCCGCGAGCACCAGTTCGCCTATTACGTGCGCGACGCCCCGACGGTCTCCGACGCCGAGTACGACGAGCTGGTGCGCCGCCTCGAGGCGCTCGAGGACGCCCACCCCGACCTGCGCACCCCCGACTCCCCGACGCAACAGGTCGGCGGGACGTTCTCGACCGAGTTCGCACCGGCCCCGCACGTCGAGCCGATGTACTCCCTCGACAACGCCTTCTCCCTCGAGGGGGTCGCCGCGTGGGTCGAGCGCGTCGCGAAAGGGCTCGAGCTCGACGACGGCGGTGCGAGCCTCGACCTGCTGTGCGAGCCCAAGATCGACGGGCTCGCGGTCGCCCTGCTCTACGAGAACGGTCGCCTCGTGCGCGCCGCGACGCGCGGCGACGGGCGCACGGGAGAGGACGTCACGCTCAACGTCCGCACGATCGAGGGCGTCCCGCACGTCCTCGCAGGCGACGCGACGAGCCATCCCGCCCAGATCGAGATCCGCGGCGAGGTGTTCCTCCCCGTCGCCGAGTTCGCGACGCTCAACGAGGCGCAGGTCGCCGCAGGCAAGGCGCCGTTCGCGAACCCGCGCAACTCCGCGGCGGGCTCGCTGCGCCAGAAGGACCCCCGCGTGACCGCCTCGCGTCCGCTGCGCATGTACGCCCACGGGATCGGGGCCCTCGACTGGGGCGAGGCCGAGCACGTCGAGATCACGCGCCAGTCCGACGTCTACGGCCTGCTCTCCGCGTGGGGCGTGCCCGTCTCGCCGCACAACCGGGTCGTCCAGGGCATGACTGGGGTCACCGAGGTCATCGAGCACTTCGCCGAGCACCGCCACGACGTCGAGCACGAGATCGACGGTGTCGTCGTCAAGGTCGACGAGATCGCCCTCCAGCGGCGCCTCGGCTTCACGAGCCGCGCCCCGCGCTGGGCCGTCGCGTACAAGTACCCGCCTGAGGAGGTCAACACCAAGCTCCTCGACATCCGCGTCAACGTCGGGCGCACGGGCCGCGTGACCCCGTACGGCGTCATGGAGCCCGTGGTCGTCGCGGGCTCGACGGTCGAGATGGCCACGCTGCACAACGCGAGCGAGGTCAGGCGCAAGGGAGTGCTCATCGGCGACACCGTCGTGCTGCGCAAGGCCGGTGACGTGATCCCGGAGATCCTCGGCCCGGTCGTCGCCTTGCGCGACGGAACCGAGCGCGAGTTCGTCATGCCGACCGAGTGCCCCTCGTGCGGCACACCGCTCGCCCCCGCGAAGGAGGGCGACGTCGACATCCGCTGCCCCAACGCGAAGGAGTGCCCCGCACAGATCCGCGAGCGGGTCTTCGCGCTCGCCTCGCGCGGGGCCCTCGACATCGAGGCTCTTGGTTGGGAGGCCGCGGGCGCCCTGACCGACCCCGAGGCCGACCGGCCCGCCTCGCCCGAGGTCTACCGCCCGAACGGGGACGTCGAAGCCGAGCCACCGAGCGAGCTCCCACCCCGCCAGGAGCCCGTGCTGCGCACCGAGGCCGGGATCTTCGACCTGACCGCCGAGGACCTTGCGCACGTGCGCGTGTGGCGCGAGATCCGCAAGAAGGGCGAGGCGACCGGCCTGTGGGAGGACCGCCTCTACTTCTGGACCAAACCGACCCCGAAGAAGCCCTCGGCACCCACGAGCAACACCCTGCGCCTGCTCGAGCAGCTCGAGAAGGCGAAGACCCAGCCGCTGTGGCGCGTGCTGGTCGCGCTGTCGATCCGGCACGTCGGGCCGACGGCGGCCCGTGCCCTCGCCGCACGCTTCGGGTCCCTCGAGGCGATCCGCGCCGCGAGCCTCGAGGAGCTCTCCGCGGTCGACGGGGTCGGCCCCACGATCGCCGAGGCCGTCGTCGAGTGGTTCAAGGTCGACTGGCACCTGGAGATCGTCGAGGCGTGGCAGGCCGCGTGGGCGCGCTCGGGTCGCGAGCTCGCGGACGAGGTCGACACCTCGATCGAGCGCACCCTCGAGGGGCTCACCGTGGTCGTGACGGGCTCGCTCGAAGGCTTCACGCGCGACGGTGCGAAGGAGGCGATCATCGCGCGGGGCGGCAAGGCCGCGGGAAGCGTGTCGAAGAAGACCGACTACGTCGTCGTCGGCCCCGGCGCGGGGTCGAAGGAGACCAAGGCGCGCGAGCTCGGGTTGCCGATCCTCGACGAGGCGCAGTTCGAGACCTTGCTCGCGCACGGGCCGGCGGGGCTCGAGGCGTCGTGAGCGTCACGGTGCGGCGGGCCGCGACACCCGCCGAGATCGACGCCGCGGGCGAGCTCACGGCCGAGGCGTACCGCGCCGACCGGCTCGTCGCTCCCGACGACGCCTACCTCGACGAGCTCACCGACGCCCACCGCAGGGCAGGCGAGGCGATCCTGCTCGTCGCGGTCCTCGCTGCCTCGGATGTCGCAGCCACTGCGGACGACGTCTCCGGTTCGGACGATGTTGCCACCCCGGACACCGGCGCCGGCTCGGACAACGCCGCGAACCCGGACGCCGCCGTCGTCTCGGACGACGCCGTGACCCCGGACGCCGCCACCCAGGACGTCGCTGCCGCCTCGGACGACGTCGTCGTCGGGACCATCACGATGGCCCCCTACGGCACGTCCTACGCCGAGACCGCCGAGCCTGACGAGCTCGAGCTGCGCATGCTCGCGGTCGCACCCGAGATGCGCGGGCAGGGGATCGCCGAGCAGCTCATGCGCGCGACGGTGCGCGAGGCGGCCCTCCTGGGCCATCGGCGCATCGTGCTGTCGACGATGGACGCGATGGCCGCCGCGCAGCGCCTGTACGCGCGACTCGGGTGGGACCGGGTGCCCGAGCGGGACTGGACGCACGAAGAGGTCCAGATGCGAGTCTTCACGTGGACCGCTCCGCGCGGGCCAGGGCCGCTCGTCGAGCAGGCGACGTGGCCACCCGTGCGCACCGAGCGGGTCGACGGGTTCGTCGCGGGTTTTTCCGAGGGGCTCACTCGACGCGCGAACTGTGCGGTCCCCGAACGCCCGCACGCGAGCATGGCCGAGCTCGAGGCGGGGATCGCGCAGGTCGAGGCGGCCTACCGGCTCGCGGGGCTCGCCCCGTGCGTCCGGGTCGACGACGGCGATCTCGCCGCTTTCCTCGCGACCCGCGGCTACCGCGAGGTCACCCCGACCCTCGTGCTCGTGCGCGAGCTCACCGAGGAGCTCGCCGTGGACCCAGGCGCCGGTCCGGAGACTGACGGGCGGCACGCGGTCGGCGCGAGCCTCACGGTCACATCCTCGCCCGACGACGCATGGCTCGACCTGTGGCTCGGTGACGACCCGGCGCGCACCGCACGCCGCGAGACGGCCCGCGCGATCCTCACCGGGACCCCTGCGCGCTACCTCGCCGCGCACGACGGCGACCGGCTCCTCGGCACGATCCGCGTCGCGACAGCACGCGATGCCCACGGCACGGTGTGGGCGGGCATCGCGGGGCTCGTCGTCGCACCCGAGGCGCGTCGTCGCGGGCTCGGGCGTCGTCTCGTGGCCGGCGCGATCGACGAGGCTCGCCGGCTCGGCGCGGACCGGGCCTTCGTGCAGGTCCAGGCCGGGAACATCGCCTCGCTCGAGCTCCACGAGCGGCTCGGCTTCACGGTCTCCTCGGCCTACCGCTACGCCGAGCTCGGGTAGCGGGCACGCGCCCCGCGTCGACCCAGGCCGTGACCTGCTCCGGGCGCGCGAGCAGGCGGGCCGCGCCCACCGGCGGCCACCCACCCCGGGCCCGCCCGGCACCCGCCTGCGAGACTGGACGGATGCTGTCCCTCGACCTCGCGACCGAGCTGCACACCGCCGGGCTGCGCTGGGACCCCACGCCCGGCGACCGTTTCACGATCCGCCAGCCCGAGCTGTTCGGCGAGGTGTTCACGGTGAGCGAGATGACGATCCAGGTCCACGAGTACCCGACCGGGACGATCCTCGGCTTCAACGGCACGACCGAGTGGGCGCTCGACTCGGTCACCAAGGAGGACACCGTCTGGCTGCCCGCCGAGCACCAGCTGCGCTCGCTGCTCGGCGCGGCGTTCGTCTCGCTCGAGGCCGCCGACGGCGTCTTCGTCGTCACGACGCGCGTCGGGGAGGAACAACCAGCCCGGTTCGAGGCGCCGCGCGCGGAGGACGCCTACGCGCGCGCCCTGCTCGCACTCGTGCGACGCGTGAACGACTGAGGTCGACTTGTTCGAGCTGAGCGCCTTTCGACGCCGCCCCGCACGTCGCCCCGCACGCCGCGACTCGCGCCCCACAGGAGCAGCTGCGCCCGCTGCGTGCGCAGCCGAGACGTCATCGGGCGCACGCGCCGTGGGCCGTGCGACGCTGCGAACCGTGCCCGGGACGGTCATCGAGCCCCACTAGACTCGGGCGCATGCCCACCCTGGACCGCAACGAGGTTGCCCGCGTGGCCGCCCTCGCCCGGATCGACCTGACCGACGCCGAGCTCGACCGCCTCGCGGACGAGCTGCAGGTGATCGTCGCGAGCGTCGAGAAGGTCAGCGAGGTCGCGACCCCTGACGTGCCCGCGACCTCCCACCCGCTGCCCCTCGTCAACACGATGCGCGCGGACGTGCCCGAGGCGCCGCTCGCGATCGCCGACGTCCTCGCGGGCGCGCCCGAGTCCGAGGACGGCAAGTTCCTCGGGCCGCAGATCCTGGGGGAGGACGCGTGAGCGCCGAGCTGACCCGTCGCTCGGCCGCAGAGCTCGCCGCCCTCCTTGCGAGCGGCGAGACCTCGAGCGTCGAGCTGACCCGGGCCCACCTCGACCGGATCGCCGCGGTCGACGACGCCGTCGCGGCCTTCCTGCACGTCGACGCCGAGGGTGCGCTCGCGGCCGCTGCCGAGACGGATCGCCGTCGGGCCGCGGGAGAGGAGCTTCCCGAGCTCGCGGGAGTCCCGATCGCCGTCAAGGACGTCGTCGTCACGAAGGGCCTGCCGACGACGGCGGGCTCGAAGATCCTCGAGGGCTGGGTCCCGCCCTACGACGCGACGCTCGTCGAGCGGCTCCGGGCCGCGGGACTGCCGATCCTCGGCAAGACCAACATGGACGAGTTCGCGATGGGCTCGAGCACCGAGTTCTCCGCGTACGGCCCGACCCGCAACCCGTGGGACCTCGAGCGCATCCCGGGGGGCTCGGGCGGGGGCTCGGCCGCGGCGGTCGCGGCCTTCGAAGCCCCGCTCGCGATCGGGACCGCCACGGGCGGCTCGATCCGCCAGCCGGGGGCCGTGACCGGGACGGTCGGTGCAAAGCCGACCTACGGCGGCATCTCGCGCTACGGGCTCATCGCGATGGCCTCCTCGCTCGACCAGGCGGGCCCTGTGACCCGCACGGTGCTCGACGCGGCGCTCCTGCACGAGCTGATCGGCGGGCACGACCCGCGCGACGCGACGAGCCTGCCCGACCCGCTCGGGCCGCTCGCGGCCGCTGCCCGCGAGGGAGCGACGGGTGAGCTCAAGGGTGTGCGTGTGGGCGTCGTCGCCGAGCTCGGCGGCGAGGGCTACCAGTCCGGCGTGCGCGACCGCTTCGCAGAGTCGATCGAGCTGCTGCGCGGCGCAGGCGCCGAGATCGTCGAGGTGCACTGCCCGAGCTTCGAGTACGCGCTCGCGGCCTACTACCTCATCATGCCCGCGGAGGCCTCGAGCAACCTCGCGAAGTTCGACGGGATGCGCTTCGGCCTGCGCGTCGAGCCCTCCGACGGCCCCGTGACCGCCGAGCGGGTCATGGCGGCGACGCGCGGCGCGGGCTTCGGCGACGAGGTCAAGCGCCGCGTCATCCTCGGCACCTACGCGCACAAGCCCGGGTAAAACGACGAGTACTACGGCTCGGCGCAGAAGGTGCGCACGCTCATCCAGCGTGACCTCGCGACCGCGTTCACCCAGGCCGACGTGCTCGTCTCGCCGACCGCGCCCACAACGGCGTTCCGCTTCGGCGAGAAGCTCGACGACCCGCTCGCGATGTACCTCAACGACGTCGCGACGATCCCCGCGAACCTCGCGGGGATCCCCGGGATCTCGGTGCCCAACGGTCTTGCCGAGGACGGCCTGCCCACGGGCTTCCAGGTGCTCGCCCCCGCGCGCGAGGACGCCCGCGTCTACCGCGTCGCGGCGGCGCTCGAGACCTTGCTGGAGTCGACGTGGGGCGGGTCGATCCTCGATCGCGCCCCCGAGCTGGAGGTGGCCCCGTGACCGAGACGACGACGGCACTCGTGCCCTACGAGGACGCGACCGCCCGCTACGACACCGTGATCGGCATCGAGGTGCACGTCGAGCTCGGCACGCGCAGCAAGATGTTCTGCCCCGCGCCCGCAGTGTTCGGCGAGGAGGCCAACACCTCGGTCTCGCCCGTCTCGCTCGGGCTGCCCGGTGCCCTGCCCGTGGTCAACGAGGCCGCGGTCGAGTACGCGATCCGCATCGGTCTCGCGCTCAACTGCGAGATCGCCGAGACGTGCCGCTTCGCGCGGAAGAACTACTTCTACCCCGACATCCCGAAGAACTACCAGATCTCGCAGTACGACGAGCCGATCGCGCACGACGGCTGGCTCGACGTCGAGCTCGAGGACGGGACGGTCTTCCGGGTCGAGATCGAGCGCGCGCACCTCGAGGAGGACGCGGGCAAGAACACGCACGTGGGCGGGTCCGCGGGCCGGATCCACGGCGCGGAGTACTCGCTCGTCGACTACAACCGCGCGGGGATCCCGCTCGTCGAGATCGTCACGCGACCGATCACGGGCGCGGGGGAGCGAGCGCCCGAGGTCGCGCGCGCCTACGTCCAGACCTTGCGCGACATCTTCCGCGCGCTCGAGGTCTCCGAGGCGCGCATGGAGCGCGGTAACGTCCGGGCCGACGTCAACGTCTCGCTGCGGCCAGCTCCCGACGCGCCCTTCGGGACACGCACCGAGACGAAGAACGTCAACTCCTTCCGCTCGATCGAGCGTGCGGTGCGCTTCGAGGTCTCGCGCCAGGCCGCGGTCCTCGACGCAGGTGGCTCGGTGACCCAGGAGACCCGCCACTTCCACGAGGACACCGGCGAGACGACCTCGGGCCGGGTCAAGTCCGACTCGGAGGACTACCGCTACTTCCCCGAGCCCGACCTCGTCCCGCTCGCCCCGAGCCGCGAGTGGGTCGAGGAGATCCGGGCGTCCCTGCCCGAGCTGCCCGCGGCGCGTCGTCGGCGGCTGCAGTCGGAGTGGGGGTTCGCGGACAGCCAGATGCGCGACGTCGTCAACGCGGGCGCGCTCGACATCATCGTCGAGACGGTCGCCGCGGGTGCGCCGCCGGCTGCGGCTCGCAAGTGGTGGATGGGCGAGCTCGCGCGCACCGCGAACGAGCGCGGGGTCGCGCTCGCCGAGCTCCCTGTGACGCCCGCGCACGTCGCCGAGCTCCAGTCGCTCGTCGACGCGGGGCGCATCAACGACAAGCTCGCGCGCCAGGCGCTCGAGGGCGTCCTCGCGGGGGAGGGCACCCCGAGCCAGGTCGTCGAGTCGCGAGGGCTCGAGGTCGTCTCCGACGACGGCGCCCTGCTCGCCGCGGTCGACGAGGCGCTCGCAGCGCAGCCTGACGTCGTCGAGAAGATCCGCTCGGGCAACCAGGGCCCGGTCGGTGCGATCATCGGTGCCGTGATGAAGGCGACCCGCGGCCAGGCCGACGCCGCGCGCGTGCGTGAGCTCGTGCTGCAGCGGGTCGGTGAGGGGTAAGGCCATGCTCGTCGAGGCGCTCGAGGGTGAGCTCGTCCGGCTCCGGCCGATCCGGGCCGAGGACGCCGACGCGATGTGGGAGTCCGTGACGGATCCCGAGGGTCGACGCCTTACGGGCACGACCCGCGAGTTCACGCGCGCCGAGATCGACGAGTGGTGCGCGACGGTTGCGGGGGAGGTCGGCCGGGTCGATCTCGCCGTGACCGCGGGCGGCTCGGACGAGTACCTCGGGGAGATCGTGCTCAGCTCGATCGACCGGGTCGCACGGTCTGCCGAGCTGCGTCTTGCGATGCGCCCCGGCTATCGGGGGCGTGGCTACGGGACCGAGGCGATCCAGCTCATGCTCGGCCTCGCGTTCGAGACGCTCGGTCTGCATCGCGTCGGGCTCGAGGTCCTCGCGACGAACGCGCGGGCACAGTCCCTCTACGAGAACCTCGGCTTCGCCGTCGAGGGGCGGCGCCGCGACGCAGCCCACGATGGCGAGCGGTACGTCGACGTGATCGTCATGGGCATCCTCGACGAGGAGTTCCGCGCCCTCGACGCGTGAGCGTGCCGCCGTGGGCATGGCGCACTGCCGTGGGCGTGACGCACTGCCCGGGCCCGTGCGGGTTCAGCCTGGGAGGGCGCGCGTGCTCTGCCGTTCGACGAGCGTCGTGCGTAGGCGGATGTGCGTGTCGGTCTCGGCCTGGCCGCTCAGCAGCGCGAGCAGGAGACGGAAGGCGTCCGCGCCCATCTCCTGGAGGGGCTGCTCGATCGTCGTGAGCGGGGGGTTCGCGAGTGCCGACTCAGGGACGTTGTCGAAGCCGACCACGGACAGGTCCTCGGGGACCTTGAGGCCGAGGTCCGCGGCGACGTTCATCGTGCGGATCGCCGTGATGTCGTTCGCGGCGAAGACGGCGGTCGGGCGTTCGTCGAGGCTCAGCAGCTCGCGTGCGGCGCCGTCGGCGGTCTCGGTCCGGTAACCACCGACCCGCACGAGCTTGGGGTCGAACTCGATCCCCGCCTCGGCCAGCCCCGCGCGGTAGCCGCGCTCGCGCTCCTCGGCCGACTGAAGGCCGGGACGACCCGCGAGGAAGCCGACCCTGCGGTGGCCGAGCTCGACGAGGTGCCGGGTCGCGAGGAGGGCACCGTGGTAGTTGTCGGAGTCGATCGTCGGGAAGCCCGCCGAGGGTCCGGTGTGCGGGTCGACCGTGACGACGGGGATGCCCGCGTCGGCGTCGACGACGGTCGGGGTCACGACGACCGCGCCGTCGATGAGCGTTCCCGAGAGCTGGTTGAGCGAGCGGCGCTCCCAGCCCTCCTGCCCACCGTGCCCCGAGTAGCCCGACCACGCGAGCAGCTCGTAGCCCGAGCCGACCGCGGCCGCGCCGAGTCCCTTGAGGACCTCGGTCGAGAACGGCTCGAACTCGGCGACGAGGATTCCGATGACCCCGGTATGGGTCGAGCGCAGGGAACGGGCCACGAGGCTCGAGGAGTACCCGAGCTCGTCGATCACGGTGCGCACGCGGTCCGCAGTCGTCGCGGCGACGCCGTACCGACCATTGACGACCTTCGACACCGTCGCGACGGAGACGCCCGCAGCGCGGGCGACGTCCGTGATGGTGACTCTCCGTCGAGCATTCATGACCGAGAGCCTATCGTGCTGAAAACGTTATTGAAATCGTTTGACGTGGCGCGTGTCTCGCTGCCATAGTCCTGGTTGTCCGCAAGGTCAACGACGACGAAGGGATTCACTCCCATGGCACGGAACCGCAAGGGCGCGATCGCAGCCTCCATGGCCGCGGTCGCCCTCCTGGTCGCCGCCTGCTCCGGCAGCGGCGGATCGACCGACGACCCGACCGACCCGACCGCCGCGCCCGGCGACGGCACGAGCGAGACCTCAGACGCACCCGCCGAGCAGACGATCACGTGGTGGCACAACGCGACCGGCGAGCCGCTCGTCTCCTTCTGGGCGCAGGTCGGCCAGGAGTTCGCCGACGCGAACCCGGGTGTCACGGTCGACGTCCAGTCCTTCCAGAACGAGGAGCTCCAGCGCACGCTCATCCCTAACGCGCTGCTCTCGGGCGACGCCCCCGACCTGTTCCAGCAGTGGGGCGCGGGCGAGCTTGCCGCGCAGGTCGCCGCGGGTCACGTCAAGGACATCTCGGCTGATGTCGCGGACGAGATCGCTGCCCTCGGCGCGGTCGCGAACCCGTGGCAGCTCGACGGCAAGACCTACGGCCTGCCGTACACCTTCGGCATCTCGGGCTTCTGGTACAACACCGAGCTGTTCGCGCAGGCGGGCATCACCTCGACGCCGAAGACGCTCGACGAGCTCTACGCGGCGATCGACAAGCTCAAGACGGCCGGCATCACTCCGATCGCGGTGGGCGCTGGTGACGGCTGGCCCGCGGCGCACTACTGGTACCACTTCGCGCTCAAGTCGTGCTCGCCCGAGGTGCTCCAGCAGGCGCAGGCCGAGCTTGTCTTCGACGACCCGTGCTTCGTCAAGGCCGGTGAGCTGCTCGGTGAGTTCATCGCCTCCGAGCCTTTCAACGAGGGCTACCTCGCGACCTCGGCCCAGCAGGGTGCGGGTTCGTCGGCGGGCCTCGTCGCGACCGGCAAGGCCGCGATGGAGCTCATGGGCCACTGGAACCCCGGCGTCATGGGCGGCATCCTCACCGAGGAGGCCGGCGAGGACGTCAGCCCGCCCGAGTGGCTCGGCTGGTTCAACTTCCCGGGCATCGACGGCGCTGCCGGCGACCCGAACGCCGTCCTCGGTGGCGGTGACGGCTTCTCGGTCCACGCCGACGCCCCGCCCGCCACGGTCGACCTGCTCAAGTACATCCTGAGCGACGACGTCCAGGCGCGCTTCGCCGAGGCCGCGTCCTCGATCCCGACCGCCCCGGGTGCCGCTGACGCGGTGACCGACCCGAACCTCCAGCTCGTGCTCGAGGGTCTGCAGAACGCGACCTACGTCCAGCTGTGGCTCGACACGGCGTACGGCCCGACGGTCGGTGGCGCGATGAACGACGCGATCGTGAACTTCTTCGGTGGCTCGGGCACGCCCCAGGACATCGTCGACGCGATCAAGGCATCGGTGGAGACCCTCTAGGTCATGTCCTCTCTCACCCAGGCTGGGCCCGCGGTCTCCGCGGGCCCAGCCCCATCCCCTGCCAGGAAGCGTCGCGGCTCCGGGCGCAAGTGGGCAGAGATCGGGCTCTTCTCGGGCCCCGCGATCCTCGTCTACATCGGCTTCGTCTTCCTGCCGGTCGCGCTCGCCGCGTACTACAGCTTCTTCAACTGGAACGGGCTCGGGCCGCTCGAGCGCTTCATCGGGTTCGACAACTACACCCGCGTGCTGACCGACCCCGTCTTCCACACCGCGCTGCGCAACAACTTCTTCGTGGTCGGCGCGTCCCTCCTCGTGCAGGGACCGCTCGCGATCGGTGTCGCGCTGCTGCTCAACCGGAAGATGAAGGGCCGCGGTCTGGTCCGCCTCCTGATCTTCATCCCGTACATCCTGTCCGAGGTCATCGCAGGTGTGGCCTTCAAGCTCATCCTGCAGGCCCCGGCGGGCGGCTCGTACGGCCCCTTCGACACGGTGCTGAACGCGGTCGGGCTCGGTGAGCTGCGTCAGCTGTGGCTCGCCGACCAGAAGGTCGTCATGTGGACGATCTTCGCGATCCTCACCTGGAAGTACCTCGGTTTCGCCATCATCATCATGCTCGCGGGGTTGCAGGGAGTTCCCGAGGAGCTCAGCGAGGCGGCCGCGATCGACGGCGCAGGCTGGTGGCAGACGCAGCGCTACATCACGATCCCGCTGCTCGGCCCGACGATCCGTGTGTGGGCCTTCCTGTCGATCATCGGCTCGCTCCAGCTGTTCGACATGGTCTGGATCATGACAGGCGGCGGACCCGCGAACTCGACCCACACGATGGCGACCTACATGGTGCTCTTCGGCCTCAACCGCCAGCAGGTGGGCTTCGGCAGCGCCGTCGCCGTGATCCTGTTCATCATCTCCCTCGTGATCGCCCTGCTCTACCAGCGCTTCGCGCTGCGCCGGGACCTCGAGGGCTCGCTCACCGGAAGGGAGGGCTGAGCGATGACCGCAACCTCCGCAACGATCGTCGAGTCGTCCGGCCAGCGGTGGAGCCGCAGGCTCAGCCAGCCGTTCGTCTACCTCGTCGCACTCATGGTCGTCGGCATCGCCGTCGCCCCCGTGACGTACGTCATGATTGGTGGGTTCCGTTCGAACCTGCAGATCACCGAGAACCCGGCCGCACTTCCGGACCCTTGGATCTTCTCGAACTACACCGAGGTGCTCACCTCGGGCCGGTTCTGGGGACAGGCGTGGACGAGCACGGTCGTCGCGGTCGGCACGACGGCCGGCGTCGTGATCCTCGGGGTCATGGCCGCGTTCGTCATCGCGCGCTACGAGTTCCGCGGGCGCCAGGCGATGTACTCGCTGTTCACCGCGGGGCTGCTCTTCCCGCTCACGATCGCGGTGCTCCCGCTCACGATCATGCTGCGTGACCTGGGCATGTTCGGCAACGTGCTCGGCCTGATCATCCCGCAGGTCGCGTTCGCGCTGCCGATCACGGTGATCATCCTCGTGCCGTTCCTGCGGTCGGTGCCGGCCGAGCTCGAGGACGCCGCGTCGATCGACGGGGCGAGCAAGGTCGGCTTCTTCTGGCGGATCCTGCTCCCGCTCTCGGGACCGGGACTCGTCACGGTCGGCGTGCTCGCGTTCGTGGGCAGCTGGAACGCCTACCTCCTGCCGCTGTTCGTGCTGCAGGCGGGTGGCGCGAAGCCCGAGGGCTATACCCTGCCGCTCGGTGTCGCGCAGTTCTCGACCCAGTACTCGGCCAACACGGCCGGCATCCTCGCGTTCACCTCGCTCGCGATGATCCCGGCGCTCATCTTCTTCCTCGCCATGCAGAACCGGATCGTGAGCGGTCTGCAGGGCGCGGTCAAGGGCTGAGCAGTTCACCCCTCGGTGGGGGTGCGCGCGGCGCACCCCCACCGCACACCTCTTTCTTGAGACGAAGGAATCGCAGTGAGTGAAGTCCACGCGCGCCTGGGTCGCTTCGAGCCTGTGCGCGAGCCGTCCCCCCGTGTCGCCGAGATCATCGCCCGGCTGAGCCTGACCGAGAAGCTCGCGCAGATCTCGGGGCACTGGGTCGACCACGGCGGCAACGTCGTCGCGCCGATGGCCGACGTCATGGGGGGCCGCAGCGCCTACGACGAGGCGACGCAGCACGGCATCGGGCACCTCACGCGCGTGTTCGGAACGCACCCGGTCGACCCCGGGGAGCGGCGCACGTGGCTGTTCCGTGCGCAGCGCAAGCTTGTCGAGACGGTCGGCATCCCCGCGATCGCGCACGAGGAGTGCCTCAACGGGCTCGCCGCGTGGCAGGCGACCGCCTACCCCGTGCCCCCCGCGTGGGGCGCGAGCTTCGACACCGAGCTCGTCGAGGAGATGGCGGCCCAGATCGGCGCCTCGATGCGCGAGCTCGGCGTGCACCAGGGGCTCGCCCCCGTGCTCGACGTCGTGCGCGACGCCCGGTGGGGGCGGGTCGAGGAGTGCATCGCGGAGGACCCGTACGTCGTCGGTGAGATCGGCACCGCGTACGTCAAGGGCCTGCAGTCGCAGGGCATCATCGCGACGCTCAAGCACTTCGTCGGGTACTCCGCCTCGCGCGCGGGCCGCAACCTCGCTCCCGTGAGCGCAGGACCCCGCGAGGTCGCCGACGTGCTCCTGCCCCCCTTCGAGATGGCGCTGCGCGACGGCGGCGTGCGCTCGATCATGCACTCCTACGCCGAGGTCGACGGCGTGCCCGCGGCGGCGGACCGTTCGCTCCTGACCGACCTGCTGCGCGGCGAGTGGGGCTTCGACGGGACGGTCGTGGCCGACTACTTCGGCTTCGCGTTCCTGCACAACCTGCACGGCGTCGCGGACGGTCCCGCGGACGCCGCCCGGCAGGGGCTCGAGGCCGGGATCGATGTCGAGCTGCCGAGCCAGGACACCTTCGGCGCCCCGCTGCGCGAGGCGATCGAGGCGGGCGAGGTCCCCGAGGAGCTCGTCGACCTCGCGCTCGCGCGCCTGCTGACGCAGAAGGAGGACCTCGGCCTGCTCGACGAGACCTTCGACGGTCCCGAGCCGACCGGACCGGTCGACCTCGACCCGCCGCACGCACGTGACCTCGCGCGACGCCTCGCGGAAGAGTCGCTCGTCCTGCTGAGCAACGACGGGACGCTCCCGCTCGCGGCCGACGAGACGGGCACCGCGCGGCCCGGACCGGGCAAGATCGCCGTGATCGGCCCGAACGCCGACCGCTTCGAGGCGCTCTTCGGGTGCTACTCCTTCATCAACCACGTGCTCGACCACCACCCGCACGCCGAGAAGGGCATCGAGGCCCCGACGGTCCTCGAGGCGCTGCGCGCGCAGCTGCCGGACAGCGAGATCGCGTATGCCCGCGGCTGCGACGTCCAGGAGCTCGACCGCTCGGGCTTCGAGGAGGCCGTCGCGCTCGCCGCGGAGTCCGAGATCGCGGTGCTCGTCATGGGCGACCACGCGGGACTCTTCGGGCGGGGCACCACGGGCGAGGGCTGCGACGTCGACTCGCTCGAGCTCCCCGGTGTCCAGCGTGACCTCGTCGAGGCCGTGCTCGCGACCGGGAAGCCCGTCGTCCTCGTGCTCGTCACGGGCCGCCCGTACGCGGTCGGCTGGGCCCTCGAGCGCTGCGCGGCCGTCGTGCAGTCGTTCTTCCCGGGCGAGGAGGGCGGCACCGCGATCGCCCGCGTGCTCGCGGGGGCCGTGGCTCCCTCGGGCCGGATGCCGATCTCGATGCCGCGCAACGCGGGCTCCGCACCGTACTCCTACCTGCACCCGCGGCTCGGCGGGCCGACGACGGTCACGAACCTCGACACGACCCCGCCGGTCGCCTTCGGTCACGGTCTGACGTACACGAGCTTCGAGCGCACGAACCTTTCGGTCACGCCCGAGCACAGCACCCAGGGCGTCATCACCGCGAGCGTCGAGGTACGCAACACGGGCCGACGCGCAGGGACGGACGTCGTCCAGCTCTACGCGCACGACCCGGTCGCTTCCGTCACGCGCCCGGTCGCCCAGCTCGTCGCGTTCACCCGGGTCGACCTCGAGCCGGGGCAGTGCGCCCGCGTGACCTTCGAGGTGCCCACGACGCGCGTGTCCTTCTCCGACCGTGACCTCGTGCGCGTCGTCGAGCCGGGCGAGCTTCAGCTGTGGGTCGGCCCGGACTGCGCGACGCGCGAGACCGAGGCGACGACGACGCTCGTGGGCGAGGTGCACCGCGTCACGGCGCAGGACGAGCGGCTCTCGCGCGCCGTCGTCGTGCCCGTCGAGCCCGCGACCGTCTGACGTCCGCCGTGGCGGCCCCATGACCAGGACGGTCGCGGGGCCGCTCGGCCGTGCCACGATGGAGGCTCGGCACGAGGAGGCGCCATGACGAGCACGCCCGACATCAAGCCCAGGAGTCGCACCGTCACCGACGGTCTCGAGGCGACCGCCGCACGCGGGATGCTGCGCGCGGTCGGGATGGGGGACGAGGACTTCGCGAAGCCGCAGATCGGCGTCGCGAGCTCGTGGAACGAGATCACCCCGTGCAACCTCTCGCTCGACCGGCTCGCGAAGGCCGTCAAGGCGGGGGTCCATGCGGCCGGCGGCTACCCGCTCGAGTTCGGCACGATCTCGGTCTCGGACGGCATCTCGATGGGCCACGAGGGCATGCACTTCTCGCTCGTGAGCCGCGACCTCATCGCCGACTCGGTCGAGACCGTGATGCAGGCCGAACGCCTCGACGGCTCGGTCCTGCTCGCAGGCTGCGACAAGTCCCTGCCGGGCATGCTCATGGCCGCCGCGCGGCTCGACCTGGCAAGCGTGTTCCTCTACGCGGGCTCGATCATGCCGGGCTTCGTCAAGCTCTCCGACGGGACCGAGAAGGACGTCACGATCATCGACGCGTTCGAGGCGGTCGGGGCGTGCGCGCGCGGCCTCATGAGCCGCGAGGACGTCGACCGCATCGAGCGGGCCATCTGCCCGGGCGAGGGCGCGTGCGGGGGGATGTACACCGCGAACACGATGGCCTCGGTCGCCGAGGCGCTCGGCATGTCCCTGCCCGGTTCGGCCGCACCGCCCGCCGCGGACCGACGGCGCGACAAGATCGCCCAGCGCTCGGGCGAGGCCGTTGTCGGGATGCTCGAGGCGGGCATCACGGCTCGGCAGATCCTGACGAAGGAAGCCTTCGAGAACGCGATCGCGGTCGTCATGGCCTTCGGCGGCTCGACGAACGCCGTCCTGCACCTGCTCGCGATCGCGTACGAGGCCGAGGTCGAGCTCACGCTCGCCGACTTCGCCCGCGTCGCCGAACGCGTCCCGCACCTCGGTGACCTCAAGCCCTTCGGGCGGTTCGTCATGAACGACGTCGACCGCATCGGCGGGGTCCCCGTGGTCATGAAGGCTCTTCTCGACGCGGGACTGCTGCACGGGGACTGCCTCACCGTCACGGGCCGGACGATGGCCGAGAACCTCGCCGAGATCGCCCCGCCCGACCCGGACGGCAAGATCCTGCGCGCGCTCGACGACCCGATCCACCGCACGGGGGGCATCACGATCCTGCACGGCTCGCTCGCCCCCGAGGGCGCGGTCGTGAAGTCCGCGGGCTTCGACACGGACGTGTTCGAGGGCACTGCTCGCGTGTTCGACCGCGAGCGGGCCGCGATGGACGCGCTCGAGGACGGCACGATCCAGGCGGGAGACGTCGTCGTGATCCGCTACGAAGGGCCCAAGGGCGGGCCCGGGATGCGCGAGATGCTCGCGATCACCGGGGCGATCAAGGGAGCCGGGCTCGGCAAGGACGTCCTGCTGCTCACGGACGGTCGCTTCTCGGGCGGGACCACGGGGCTGTGCGTCGGGCACGTCGCCCCCGAGGCCGTCGACGCAGGCCCGATCGCCTTCGTCCGCGACGGGGACCGTATCCGGCTCGACGTCGCGCGTGCCCGCCTCGACCTGCTCGTCGACCCCGCCGAGCTCGACTCCCGTCGCGAGGGCTGGGCGCCCCTCCCGCCGCGGTACACGCGCGGGGTGCTCGCGCGCTACGCGAAGCTCGTGCAGTCCGCGAGCAAGGGCGCGGTGCTCGACTGACCGGCCCTGCGACGGTGGGGAGCGTCCCGTGCGGCTCATGTCGTACAACCTGCTGCGGCTCACGCTCGACCGGGCGGCTGCGGCCGAGGTGGTCCGAGGCGTCGACCCCGATGTGCTCGCGGTCCAGGAACCACCGCGGGGCCCGTGGGGGAGGGCGCGTCTGCGCCGCTTCGCACGTGACTCAGGGCTGCGCGTCGTCCTCGCGGGGCGCGGGGCGCGCACGACGGCGCTCCTTGCGGCGCCTCGCGTGCTGCCCGCGCGCGAGGTCGAGGTGCTGCGTCTGCCGTGGCGCGGGTCCCGCGTCGTGCGGCGGTGGTGGGGGCGGCGCGGCGTGGTCCTCGCGCGGCTCGCGGGGGTCGACGTCGTCGTCGTGCACCTCGCGCTCGACGCGACCGAACGCCTGAGGCACGCGCGGCTCGTGCTCGAGCGCCTCGCGCAGCGTGCGGGCCCGACCGTGCTGCTCGGTGACCTCAACGAGCCGCCGTCGGGCCCGGTCGTCGAGCTGCTCGGCGAGGTGCTGCGGGACGCCGCTCCGGACGGCGCCCCGACCTTCCCCGCGCGTGGGCCCGTGCACCGGATCGACTACGCGCTCGTGTCCGAGGGTGTCGTGGTCCGCCGTCTCGAGGTGCTCGACGGGCCGCTCGTGCGCCGGGCGAGCGACCACCTCCCGGTCGTGGTCGAGGTCGAGGCTCGCGCACCGGAACGCCCGCTGAGCAGGGGCGTCACCCGCTAGTGTGCGCCCACCGGACCGGTCCGCATGCTGCTCGGCCTCGTTCGCCCCGACGCGGGCACGATGCGCATCTTCGACGAACCCGTCCCCGCACGTCTCCCGCAGGTCGTCACTTGGGTCGGCTCGGGTGTGCGAGTGGAAGGAGCTGCCGATCACGCTCTCGCAGGGCTCGGTCGTGCTCTCGGTCGCCGCGCTCGTGCTCGCGGGCCTTGCGCTCGTGGTGTTCGTCCGGCGCGACGTCGAGTGACGCGCCGTCCTCGACCGTGCCGACCTCGCACGACCGGGGGAGGGCCGGCGCGAGCCTCGTCCCTGCCGCGGTCTGCGAGTGTTCGCCGAGGTGAGCTCGCCCGCGCCCGAGGAGCGAGACGGTGAACCACGGTGTGAGACAGCGTGACAAGCAGCCTGCGCGAGGCGTAGTGTGCTCAGCGTGCAGCAGATCGTCGTAGTACTTCCCGGGCGCGCCAGCTAGGCATCCCGGCCGGTCTCCTGCGCGCGCACCCCTCGCAAGCCCTCCACGGGCCGAGGGGTTTTCGTGTCTCAGGAGCCGGGACGAGCACGACCCACCCGAACCCGAGGGAGCTTCAGATGAGCCAGGGCCCCACCCCCGCGGCGCCCCGCGCGGTCCCCACCCCGCGCACCGCGATCCCGACACCGCCCTCGACGCAGGCCGTCGCGCCGGTCGAGGTCACGGGCGCCGAGTCGATCGTCCGCTCGCTCGAGCAGGTCGGCGTCGAGGTCGTGTTCGGCATCCCGGGCGGGGCGATCCTGCCGACCTACGACCCGCTCATGGACTCGACCAAGCTCCGCCACATCCTCGTGCGGCACGAGCAGGGTGCGGGTCACGCGGCCGAGGGCTACGCCTCGGCGACCGGCAAGGTCGGCGTGTGCATGGCGACCTCGGGGCCCGGCGCGACCAACCTCGTCACGCCGATCGCCGACGCGCACATGGACTCCGTCCCGCTCGTCGCGATCACGGGCCAGGTCGGGGAGAGCCTCATCGGCACCGACGCCTTCCAGGAGGCCGACATCGTCGGCATCACGATGCCGATCACGAAGCACAACTTCCTCGTGACCGACCCCGCGGAGATCCCGCGCGTCATCACCGAGGCCTTCCACATCGCCTCGACCGGCCGCCCTGGGCCCGTCCTGGTCGACATCGCGAAGTCCGCGATGCAGACCACGACCTCGTTCTCGTGGCCGCACGAGGTCACGCTGCCTGGCTACCACCCCGTGACCAAGCCGCACTCGAAGCAGATCCGTGAGGCGGCTCGCCTGCTCGCGACCGCGCGCCGGCCCGTGCTCTATGTCGGGGGTGGTGTGATCCGTTCGCGTGCCGCGGCCGAGCTGCGCCGCCTCGTCGACCTCTCGGGCGCGCCCGTCGTGACGACCCTCATGGCGCGCGGCGCACTGCCCGACTCCCACCCCCAGCACCTCGGCATGCCCGGGATGCACGGCACGGTCCCCGCAGTGCTCGCGCTGCAGAAGGCCGACCTCATCGTCGCGCTCGGCGCGCGCTTCGACGACCGCGTCACGGGCAAGCTCTCGACCTTCGCACCGCACGCGACGATCGTGCACGCCGACATCGACCCCGCCGAGATCGGCAAGAACCGCACGGCGGACGTCCCGATCGTGGGGGACCTGCGCGAGGTCGTGACCGACCTTGTCCCGGCTCTCGAGACCGAGCACGCCCAGCACGGCAAGCCCGACCTCGCCGCATGGTGGCACCAGGTCGACGACTGGCGCGAGACCTACCCGCTCGGCTACACCGAGACCGAGGACGGCCTGCTCGCGCCCCAGTACGTGATCGAGCGCGTCGGCGAGCTCACTGGGCCCGAGGGCATCTACGTCGCGGGCGTCGGCCAGCACCAGATGTGGGCCGCACAGTTCATCCGCTTCGAGCGGCCCAACGCGTGGCTCAACTCGGGCGGCCTGGGCACGATGGGCTACTCGGTGCCCGCCGCGATGGGCGCGAAGGTCGGCGAGCCCGACCGCACGGTGTGGTCGATCGACGGTGACGGGTGCTTCCAGATGACCAACCAGGAGCTCGCGACGTGCGCGATCAACGAGATCCCGATCAAGGTCGCGGTCGTCAACAACTCCTCGCTCGGCATGGTCCGCCAGTGGCAGACGCTGTTCTACGAGTCGCGGTACTCCAACACCGACCTGCACACGGGCCACGGCACGAAGCGCATCCCCGACTTCGTCAAGATGGCCGAGGCCTACGGCTGCGTCGGGCTGCGCTGCGAGAGCCCCGCCGAGGTCGACGACACGATCAAGAAGGCCCTCGAGATCGACGACCAGCCCGTCGTCGTCGACTTCACCGTCTCGCGCGACGCGATGGTGTGGCCCATGGTCGCCGCGGGCGTGAGCAACGACGAGATCCAGTACGCACGCGGCATCTCGCCCACGTGGGACCGGGAGGACTGATGCGGCCCGTCCTCGTCGTCCTCGACCCGCACGACCTCCTGGAAGAAGGTGCAGCATGACCCGGCACACGCTGTCCGTCCTCGTGGAGAACAAGCCCGGTGTGCTCACGCGCGTCGCGGGCCTGTTCGCCCGCCGCTCGTTCAACATCCACTCGCTCGCGGTCGGCCCGACCGAGATCCCCGAGATCTCTCGGATCACCGTCGTCGTCGACGTCGACGCCCTCCCGCTCGAGCAGGTGACCAAGCAGCTCAACAAGCTCGTCAACGTCATCAAGATCGTCGAGCTCGAGGAGAAGGGCTCGGTCCAGCGCGAGCTCCTGCTCGTCAAGGTCCGCGCCGACGCCGCGTCCCGCTCGGGAGTGCTCGAGATCGTGAGCCTGTTCCGCGCGCACGTCGTCGACGTCGTGCCCGACGCCGTGACGATCGAGGTCACGGGCGGGCCCGAGAAGCTCAAGGCGCTGCTCGTCGCGCTCGAGCCCTACGGGATCCGCGAGATCGTCCAGTCCGGGACCGTCGCGATCGGTCGCGGCGCCCGCTCGATCACCGACCGCGCCCTGGAACGGGTCGGCCGCTCCGCGTGAGCTGCGGCAGACTCACCCCCGGGCCATAGACAGCACCACACACCAACGAGGAGTTCCACCGTGGCAGAGATGTTCTACGACGACGACGCCGACCTGTCGGTCATCCAGGGCAAGAAGGTCGCCGTCATCGGTTATGGCTCGCAGGGCCACGCGCACGCCCTCAACCTGCGCGACTCGGGCGTCGACGTCCGCGTCGGCCTGCGCGAGGGCTCGTCCTCGCGGGCCAAGGCCGAGAACGAGGGCCTGCGGGTGCTCTCGGTCGTCGACGCCGTCAAGGAGGCCGACGTCGTCGTGATCCTCGCCCCGGACCAGGTGCAGCGGCACCTGTACCGCGACGAGATCGCACCGAACCTCAACGAGGGCGCGGCCCTGGTGTTCGGCCACGGCTTCAACATCCGCTTCGGTTACATCCAGCCCGAGGCCGGCCACGACGTCCTCATGGTCGCCCCCAAGGGCCCGGGCCACATCGTGCGTCGCGAGTACGCCGACGGTCGTGGCGTGCCCGTGATCGTCGCGGTCGAGCAGGACGCCTCGGGCGCCGCGTGGGACCTCGCGCTGTCCTACGCGAAGGGCATCGGCGGGCTGCGTGCGGGCGGCATCAGGACGACCTTCACCGAGGAGACCGAGACGGACCTCTTCGGCGAGCAGGCCGTCCTGTGCGGCGGTGCCTCGCAGCTCGTCCAGTACGGCTTCGAGGTCCTCACCGAGGCGGGCTACCAGCCCGAGGTCGCGTACTTCGAGGTGCTGCACGAGCTCAAGCTCATCGTCGACCTCATGGTCGAGGGCGGCATCGCGAAGCAGCGCTGGTCGGTCTCGGACACGGCCGAGTACGGCGACTACGTCTCGGGCCCGCGGGTCATCTCGCCCGAGGTCAAGGAGAACATGAAGGCCGTCCTCGCGGACATCCAGTCGGGTGCCTTCGCCGAGCGCTTCATCGCCGACCAGGACGCCGGCGCCCCGGAGTTCAAGGCGCTGCGTGCCAAGGGTGAGCAGCACCCGATCGAGGCGACGGGCCGCGAGCTGCGCAAGATGTTCTCGTGGATCAAGCCCGGCGACGAGGACTACGTCGAGGGCCAGGTCGCGCGCTGACGAGGCGTGTGGCGGCGGCGCGCTGGTGAAGGGTCTCGCTTTGCGGGGGTCGTCCCTGTAGGGTGGGGCCCGTTCATCAGCTTGTCGTAGTTGCACGCCCGAGCTTTCCGGCGAACCTGCCGGTGGCTCTCCTTTTGAGGAGCGGTCGACACACAGGGATGTTCACGGCCCCCGAACCCGAGGGCCGTCCCCTCCAGCTCCTGAAGGAGATCACCATGGCTACCGGAACCGTCAAGTGGTTCAACGCCGAGAAGGGCTTCGGCTTCATCGCCCCCGACGAGGGCGGCGCTGACGTCTTCGCGCACTTCTCCGCGATCAACTCGAGCGGCTACCGCTCGCTCGAGGAGAACCAGAAGGTCGAGTTCGACGTGACGCAGGGTCCCAAGGGCCCCCAGGCGTCGAGCATCACGCCTCTCTGATCGGGCTCGGCGCACGCGCCGACCTCTGATCTTCCCGGACGCCCCGGCCCGCAAGGGTCGGGGCGTCCGACGTCTCTCGGGCGTGGGTCCGGGGCGCCGTCGTCGTCCGTGGCCCGGTACCGTTCCGCGGGGCGCCGTCGTCGGGGGCGGGTCGAGCCCTGCGAGGGTGTCCGCGGATCGAGACCTGGCGTCCGGCATGTAGGACGCGGAGTAGGATGCACCGCATGTCTCAGCGTGTGAAGCTCGCCGTCGTGCGCGGCGACGGCATCGGAACCGAAGTGGTCGAGCAGGGGCTCGCCGTCCTCGACGCAGCCCTCGCGGGCACCGACCTCGAGGTCACGACGACCGAGCTCGACCTCGGCGCCGCACGCTGGCACCGCACGGGCGAGACCCTCACCGACGAGGACCTCGCGACGATCCGCGAGCACGACGCGATCCTGCTCGGCGCCGTCGGCGACCCGCACGTCCCGAGCGGTGTCCTCGAGCGCGGCCTCCTGCTGCGCCTGCGCTTCGAGCTCGACCACTACGTCAACCTGCGCCCCTCGAAGCTCTTCCCGGGCGTCGCGACCCCGCTCGCCGAGCCGGGCGAGATCGACTTCGTCGTCGTGCGCGAGGGCACCGAGGGCCCCTACGTCGGCAACGGCGGCGCGATCCGGGTCGGCACCCCGCACGAGGTCGCGAACGAGGTGAGCGTCAACACCGCCTTCGGGGTCGAGCGCGTCGTGCGCTACGCCTTCGCCCAGGCCGCCGCGCGCCCGCGCAAGAAGCTCACGCTCGTGCACAAGCACAACGTCCTCGTGCACGCGGGCCACCTGTGGCGCCGCACGGTCGAGGCCGTCAACGCCGAGTTCCCCGAGGTCACGGTCGACTACCTGCACGTCGATGCCGCGACGATCTTCCTCGTGACGGACCCCGCACGCTTCGACGTCATCGTCACCGACAACCTCTTCGGCGACATCCTCACCGACCTCGCCGCCGCGGTCACGGGCGGCATCGGCCTCGCAGCCTCGGGCAACGTCAACCCCGACCGCACCGCGCCGTCGATGTTCGAGCCCGTGCACGGCTCCGCGCCCGACATCGCGGGCCAGGGCAAGGCGGACCCGACCGCGACCGTGCTCTCGGTCGCGCTCCTGCTCGAGCACCTCGGTCAGCCCGAGGCCGCCGCGAAGATCCACGCCGCCGTTGCGGCGGACATCGCAGAGCGTGCTGGACGAGTACGCAGCACGGCCGAGGTCGGGTCAGCCCTGGCGGCACGCGTCGCCGGCTGAAGCCCTCCCGCCTCGGCCGTGGTCCCGGTACCGTTCGAACCGACTTCCACGAAAGAGGCCCCCGCGATGAGCACGACCGCCGACGAGGCGACGTTCACGATCACCCGCACGACCCGCCCGACCCCGGACGCCGAGCGCGAGGCAGCGCTCGCCGCGCCCAAGTTCGGGATCCGCTTCACCGACCACATGGCTCGCATCTCGTGGAACGTCGAGGAGGGCTGGACTAACCGGCGGGTCGAGCCCTACGGGCCCCTTCAGCTCGACCCTGCGACCGCGGTCCTGCACTACGGGCAGGAGATCTTCGAGGGGCTCAAGGCCTACCGGCACGAGGACGGCTCGGTGTGGTCCTTCCGCCCCGAGGCGAACGCGGACCGGCTCCGGCGCTCGGCACGCCGGCTCGCGCTGCCCGAGCTGAGCGACGCCGACTTCCTCGGAGCGATCGAGGCGCTCGTCCGAGTCGACGCCGCGTGGGTCCCCACGGTCGAAGAGTCGAGCCTGTACCTGCGTCCCTTCATGTACGCCTCGGAGGTCTTCCTCGGGGTGCGCTCGGCGCGCGAGGTCGAGTTCCTCGTGATCGCCTCGCCCGTGGGTCCCTACTTCAGCGGCGGCGTGCAGCCCGTCTCGATCTGGGTCACGACCGAGTACCACCGGGCAGGCCCGGGCGGCACGGGTGCCGCGAAGTGCGGGGGGAACTACGCCGCGAGCCTGCTGCCCCAGCAGATCGCGTACGACAACGGCTGCGAGCAGGTGTGCTTCCTCGACGCGAGGACAGGTACCTACCTCGAGGAGCTGGGCGGGATGAACGTCTTCGTCGTGCTGGCCGACGGGCGCATCGCGACGCCCGAGCAGTCCGGGACGATCCTCGAGGGCATCACGCGCTCATCCGTGCTGACTCTCCTCGCGGAGGAGGGGCGTGAGGTCGAGGAGCGGCCGATCGCGCTCGCCGAGCTGCGCGCGGGCATCGAGGACGGCACCATCGCCGAGGTGTTCGCGTGCGGCACGGCCGCGGTGCTCACCCCGATCGGTCGCCTCGCGGGCGAGGGCTTCGACCTCACGATCGGTGACGGCTCGGCAGGAGCGACGACGATGGCCCTGCGCGAGCGCCTGACCGACATCCAGTACGGGCGCGCCGAGGACACCTACGGCTGGATGCACCGGCTCGTCTGAACACCGGCTCGTCTGAACCGGTGCCTGCCGGCGGCCCTGAGCTCGGTACGACGACGCCGGGCCCCGCGCAGCTGTGCGGGGCCCGGCGTCGCGCGTCGTCAGGCGCGGTTCGGCGTGAGCCGCTCAGGGCGGATCGCCCGGCCGGCGACGCCCGCGAGGAGGCTCCAGATCGCCGCGACGATCACGAGGTTGAGCAGCGCGGTCGCGACGCCCTCGCCGATGTCGCCACCCCGACTGAGGGGCACCGCGACCGCGATGATCGCGAGCAGCACCATGATCCAGCCGAAGAACAGCCGCGGTCGGGGCGCCGCGGCGAGCAGCGCGAGCACTATCGCAGCGACCAGCGCGACGAGTGCGGTGTCGAGCGCGTAGGCGTTGCGCTCGCCGGCCGCGGTGTCGTCAGCGATCCCGAGCAGGTCGGGCGGGCCCAGGACGGTGAGACCCGCAAGGTCGGTCAGCACGAAGTGCAGGACCCACGCGACGAGCGCGCTCACGACGATCGCGGCGAGCGCGCCCCCCGCGTACCTGCCCGCGTCGATGCGTGGTCGGTCGTCACGCACCGGCTCGACCTGCTCGCCCGGGGCGACCGGCTCGGTCGGCTGGACGGGGGTCCCGGGCTGGGCAGCGACGGGCTGTGCGGGTGCGGCCTGCGCGGGCTGCTGCGGCT
>JAJUHG010000008.1 GCA_029267995.1 Micrococcales bacterium | reverse complement strand
GCGGTGAGCGTCGAGGCGAACGACACCTTCTTCTGGATGTCGGGCGCGACGGCGATCCCGCTCTACCACCACCACCCGCACGTGCCCGAGGAGTGCGTCCTGCCCGACGACATCCGCGAGCAGGCGCGGCGCGTGCTGCGCACCTTCGACGAGGTCCTGCGGTTCAACGGCCTGGGGTGGCACAACGTCGTGAAGTTCTCGCAGTTCCTCACGGACATGCGCGAGCACGACGACGTCCAGGAGGTCATCGAGGAGTTCTTCGCGGGCGTCGGCTGGACCCCGGCCTCGAGCGTCGTCGGCATCAACCACCTGGGCGCGCCGGGGGCGCGGCTCGAGATCGACGTCGTCGCGGCGTGGCCGCACGACGGACAGGAGGGCGCATGATCACGCAGACCCCGGCGCAGGCCGGGCAGGGGCCGGTCGTCACGGTCTCCCCGCCATTGGGCCTCGTGTTCCCCTCGGTCGTCCAGGTGGACGGCCTGCGCGAGCGCGGCGCGCGTCACGCTCGACGTCGTCGCGGGCGGATGAGGCTCGCGGGCCGGGCCGCTGGGCCCGGCCCGCCACCTTGACAATCCCGGACGACTCATGTTCAGTATCGCTAAACACCCTGTTCACACGGCGAAGGAGCCGTGTTCGAGCAGGTGACGCGACCTTCGTGCTCGAGGAGGAGACCGATGGCCAGATTCGTGGTCCGCCGTAGCAGCGAGGCCGACTACCGCGACCCCGGGCCGCTCGCGCCGGGCGCCGTCGGGCTCACCCGCTGGCGCGCCGTCGGCGAGGACGACGGCGCGGCCCACACCGACTTCGGCATCACGCGCCTCGAGCCGGGTGGCTCGACCGCGACGCACGTGCACTCCTTCGAGGAGAGCTTCCACGTGCTGCGCGGCGAGGTCGAGCTCGCGACCCCCGAGGCGACGGTCCACCTCGTCGCGGGCGACTACGGAGTGATCCCGATCGGTGTGCCGCACCGCTGGCGCGCGATCGGCGAGGAGGTCGCCGAGTGGTCCGACCTGTTCACCCCGCCCGCGCGCGAGCGCCACGGCTCGGACACCTACCGCGTCCCCGAGCTGCCCGAGCGCGCGGCCGTCAATGTCGACCCGCGCGACCCGCGCACGCGGTCCTTCGGCAACATCACGGCCGAGCACATGGTCCAGGGTCGGCAGTCCCAGGAGCTGCTCGCGGTCTCGGCGAGCATGCGCACCGCGCTGCTCGTCTACAGCGGGATCTCCCTGAAGATGATGGTCGACTCCGACCTCGGAGCGACCCTCGGGACCATGTTCATGGTCCAGTACGAGCCCGACGGGAAGGCCGGCCCGCACGACCACCCCCTCGAGGAGGCCTACCTCATCACCGAGGGCGAGGTGCTCGCGACCTTCGACGGCCAGGAGTTCTTGCTCGAGGAGGGCGACGTCGCGTGGGCCGCGGTCGGCTGCGTGCACTCGTTCTCCGCGACGGGCGACGAGGTCCGCTGGCTCGAGACGCAGGCCCCCCAGATGCCACCCCGGCACGCCTACCGCTTCGTGCGTGACTGGGACTACCTGACCGAACGACTGGAGGAAGAGCTGTGAGCGAGAGGACCATCCTCGTCGTCGGCGGATCGTCGGGCATCGGCCTGGCGCTCGCCGAGGACCTCGTCGCGGGCGGTGATCGCGTGATCGTCACGAGCCGGAGCCAGGAGACGGCCGACGAGGTCGCCGCGACGCTCGGCGAGCGCGCGACCGGCGTGGCCGTCGACATCTCCGAGCCCGAGTCGATCGCGGATGCGCTCGCGAGCGTGCCGCGCATCGACGGCCTCGTGCTCGGCGCGATCGAGCGCGACGCGAACACGATCCGCGAGTACTCGATCGAGCGGGCCCGCCGCCTCGTGACGCTCAAGCTCGTCGGCTACACCGCGACCGTGCACGCCCTGCTCGACCGGCTCACCCCGAGCGTCGATACGGGCATCGTGCTCTTCGGGGGGCGGGCCAAGGACGCCCCGTACCCCGGCTCGACCACGGTCTCGACGATCAACGGCGGGGTCGACGGCATCATGAACACCCTCGCGCTCGAGCTCGCGCCCATCCGGGTCAACTCGCTGCACCCGGGGATCATCGGCGACTCCCCGTTCTGGGCCTCGAAGCCCGAGGGCGTGCTCGACGTGTACGAGAACCGCACCCCGGGCGGAAAGCTCGCGACCGTCGCCGACGTCGTCGACGCGACCAAGTTCCTGCTGTTCAACCGCGGCGTCTCGGCGCACAGTCTCTACGTCGATCGCGGCTGGCGCATCACCTGACGGTCCCGGGCAAGGAGAGGAGAAGCAGATGAGCATCGCAACACGCGGCAACATGGGCGTCGACTGGGAGGCGCGCGTCGACTTCGCGCGGCTGCGCGAGGAACGCCTCGCGAAGCTGCGCGCCCAGCTCGACAGGTCCGAGGTCGGGGCGCTCCTCGCGTTCGACTTCGCCAACATCCGGTACGCCTCGGCGACGCACATCGGCACGTGGGCGATCGACAAGCTCATCCGCTTCTGCCTCGTCACGCGCCACTCCGACCCGATCGTGTGGGACTTCGGCTCGGCGGCCAAGCACCACGACCTGTTCAACCCGTGGCTGCACGAGACCCACATGGAGGCCGACGCCGACCCGCACGCCCCGCACCACGGAGCGACGCGACCGCGGGCCGAGTCGGGTGCGCGGGCGGGTATCTCGACGCTGCGCGGTGCCTTCCCGCCCGAGGCCGGGATCGCCGAGGAGGTCGCACGCAAGGTCAAGCGCGAGCTCGAGAAGTTCGGTCTCGCGAACGAGCCGCTCGGGGTCGACATCGTCGAGCTGCCGATCCTCTTCGCGCTCCAAGCACAGGGCATCCAGGTGGTCGACGGGCAGCAGATCTTCCTCGAGGCCCGGCGCATCAAGACCGAGGACGAGATCACGCTGCTCACCTCGGCGTGCTCGATGGTCGACGCGGCCTACGAGCAGCTCTACGAGTTCTTGCGCCCCGGTGTGCGGGAGAACGAGTGCGTGGGCCTGGTCTCGAAGGTCCTGTACGACCAGGGCTCGGAGTACGTCGAAGGCGTCAACGCGATCTCGGGCGAGCGGTGCGCCCCGCACCCGCACGTGTACTCCGACCGGGCGGTGCGCCCGGGCGACCCCGCGTTCTTCGACATCCTGCACTCGTTCAACGGCTACCGGACGTGCTACTACCGGACCTTCGCGGTGGGTTCGGCGAGCCGCGCACAGGTCGACGCGTACAAGATCGCGCGCGAGTACATGGACGTGGCGATCGCGGCGGTGCGTCCGGGCGCCACCACGGCGGACATCGTGAAGCTGTGGCCCAAGGCGCAGGAGTTCGGCTTCCCGGACGAGGAGGCCGCGTTCGCGCTCCAGTACGGGCACGGCGTGGGTCTGTCGATCTGGGAGAAGCCGATCTTCTCGCGGCTCACCTCGCTCGAGCACCCTGAGGTGCTCGAGGAGGGCATGGTGTTCGCGCTCGAGACGTACTGGCCCGCGGCGGACGGCTGGGGCGCGGCGCGCATCGAGGAAGAGGTCGTCGTGACGAAGGACGGCTGCGAGGTCATCACGAAGTTCCCCGCCGAGGACCTGCTCGTCGCCGGTGGCGGGCGCTACTTCACGGTGAACGGCCCGCTCCCGGGCATCCGTGACTCGCAGTCCCACCTCAACACCCCTGAGGGACGTGGCGAAGTCGGGCGGTGAGGTCGCGGCAGGACGGCCGGGGGCGCTCGCGCGGTTCCTTGCCCCCGGCTTCCTGCTGCCATTCCTGATCTTCTGGTCGTGCCTCGACCGGACCATCATCCTGCCGCTCGTCCCGGTGATCGCCGACGACCTCGGCTCGACGCTCGTCGCGGCGGGCATGGCCGTCACGGCGCACGCTCTTGCGTACTCGATCCTGCAGCTCGTGTGGGGGCCGTTGTCGACCCGGTGGGGCCGACCGAAGGTGCTGTGGGTCTCGACCGCGATCGCTGCGGTCGCGAACGTCGCGACCGCTCTCGCGCCGTCGATGACGACCTTCATCCTTGCGCGCACCGCCTCGGGCGGGGCGTTCGCGGCGGCCTTCGCGGCCGTGCTCACCTACTTCGGTGACACTCTTCCCCCGCTGCGCCGGCCCGCGGCGATGTCGAACCTCGCGACCGCATCGGCGCTCGGGCTTGCGGCGGGCTCGCTGCTCGCCGGCTGGCTCGACCTGTGGGTCGACTGGCGGTGGACATTCGCGGGCTACGGGCTCGTCACGGCCCTGCTCGTCCCCGCGCTCATGACCCTTCCGGGGGCCGGTGACCACGCGGGTGAGCGGGCGCTCGCGCAGCTCGTGCACCTCGCGCGCAACCGGTGGGCGCTCGCGGTGTACGGGCTCGTGATGCTCGAGGGCTTCCTGCTCATCGGGGTGCTCAGCTTCCTGCCGGTCGCGCTCCAGCAGGAGGGGGAGAGCGTGCTCGTCTCGGGCTTCGTGACCGCGGCCTTCGGGGTCGCCGTCGTCGTCGCGAGCCAGTCGATGAAGCTCTTCGTCGCACGCGTGCGGCCGGCCGTGCTGCTCGTGACGGGTGGCGCGATCTCGGCGGCCGGTTTCGCGGTGCTCCTGCCGGGGGTCTCGACGACGACGATCATGCTCGGCGCGGTGCTCATGGGGGTCGCGTGGGCGCTCGCGCACACGACCCTGCAGACGTGGATGGCCGACGTCGCGGTCGCCGCGCGTGCGCTCGGCATGACGTTCTTCTCGATCTCGCTCATGCTCGGCGGGGCGTTCGGTGCGGCGGCAGGCTCGTTCGCAGCGGGGCGGCTCGCGTTCCCGTTGCTGTTCGCGGTCTCGGTCGCGGGATCGCTCGCCTTCGGCCTCTCGGCATGGTCCGGTCGCGCCCGGTATCGCGAGAGAGAAGACGATCAGGTCTCGATTCGGTGAACGCCTGTGCACTGACGCTGGAGCGTCTGTACAGTCAGACTTGACAAGTATGCAAACGGTTGCTTTCCTTGCTCCACCACCAGGATCGCTCGGTCTCCCCAATGATGTGGAAGGTCTGATACCGCAGTGTTCGAACCCGTCTTCCTCGCGCAACAGGCGCTCAACGGACTGAGCTTCGGGGCGCTGTTGTTCCTGCTCGCGAGCGGTCTGACGCTCGTGTTCGGTCTGCAGCGCATCGTCAACCTCGCCCACGGCGCCTTCTACATGCTCGGTGGGTACATCGGCATCATCATCGCGACGATGACGGGCAACCTGCTGCTCGCCGCGATCGTCTCGATGATCGCCGTCGGCGTGACCGCCCTCGTCGTCGAGCTAGGGCTGCTGCGCTTCGTGCGCGGCCAGGAGATGCCCGAGGTGCTCCTGACGATCGGTGTGATGTTCGTCGTCGCCGACCTGTGCCTCGCATTCTTCGGCGGCGACCCCAAGACCCTGCCCGCGCAGGCCTCGATCCAGGGCGCCTTCCAGCTCGGCGGGCTCACCTACCCCTGGTACCGGCTCTTCGTGATCGCGGTCGCGGTCGCGGTCGGCATCGCGCTCGCGCTCATCCAGTCCAAGACCCGCGTCGGTGCGGTCGTGCGGGCCGGCGTCGACGACCGCGAGATCATCTCGGCGATGGGCGTGAACATCTCGTGGGTGTTCACCGGGATGTTCGTCGTGGGAGCCGCGCTCGCCGCGCTCGGCGGGACGATCGGCTCGGGGGTGCTCTCGATCCGCCCCGGCATCCAGAACGACGTGCTGCTCTACGCGCTCGTCGTGATCATCATCGGCGGCCTCGGGTCGATCAAGGGCGCGGCCGTCGGCGCCGTCCTGATCGGGGTGATCGACGCCTTCGCCAAGGCGTGGATCCCGGAGTTCGCCTACTTCACGATCTTCGCCCCGATGGCGCTCGTCCTCGTGTTCCGTCCCACCGGTCTGTTCGGGAGGACCGCATGACCCGCGCCCAGAAGCTCAACGTCGTCGGCTTCGCCGCGCTCATCGTCCTGCTCTTCGCGTTCCCCTACCTCGGCACCTCGGGCTACCAGGTCTCGCTCGCCTCGACCGTGCTGATCGCCGCGATCCTCGCCGCGACCGTGAACTTCCTCGCGGGCGACGGCGGCATGGGCTCGCTCGGGCACGGCGCGATCGCCGCAGCGGCCGCATACGGCGCGGGCTGGTCCTCGCTCCAGGGCCACTCGATCACGATGCAGGTCGTCGTCGCGATGGGCACGGGCATCGTCGTGACCCTCGCCTACGGCCTGCTGTCGATGCGCACCAACGGCATCTACTTCCTCATGGTCACCCTCGCGGTCGGCATGGTCATCTACGGACTGGCCTACCGCCTGTCGAGCGTGACCCGTGGCGAGAACGGCATCACGGGCATCCAGCGCCCCGAGATGCTCGCCGAGCCGTGGGCCTTCTACCTGTTCGTCGTGGCCTCGTTCCTCGTCGTGACGCTCGTGCTGCTCGTCGTGAGCCGCTCGCCGTTCGGCGCAGGGCTGCGTGGCGTGCGCGACTCCGAGAGCCGCATGCGCTCGCTCGGTTACTACGTGCCGGCCTTCAAGCTGGTCGCCTTCATGATCTCGGGCACGATCGCGAGCTACGCGGGCCTGCTGTCCGTGTGGCACACGCACTTCGTGAGCCCGTCCTCCGCCGAGGTGCACCGTTCGGTGCTGCTGTTCGTCATGGTCATCCTCGGCGGCCTCGGCACGACGCTCGGCCCCCTCGTGGGCGCCACGATCGTCGTGCTCGTCGAGAACGTCGTGTCCAACTCCATGGAGCGTTGGCCGACTCTTCTCGGTGTCATCTTCGTGCTTGCGATCCTCTTCGCCCGCGCGGGTCTCGTCGGGAGCACGGCCAAGCTCGTGCGACGGATGCGCCAGCGCCGGGCAGGAGCGGGGCCCGACGACGCCGCCGAGCTCACGGACGTCCCACCAACGTCCGGCACCACCACGTCTGTCCGACCTTGAAAGGAAGTGCCATGAAGTCAACAACGACGTCGGCTCACCGGCGCCTGGGTGCTCTCATGAGCCTCGGGGCTGCCGCCGCGCTCGTGCTCGCGGCGTGCGCCCCGGCCAGCTCGTCCGACCCCACGACACCCGCCTCCGACCCCACGACCTCCGACGCCGCCCCGAGCGACGACGCGAACGGTGAGACCCCGGCCGGCGAGGGCGGAACCCTCAAGGTCGGCTACATCTCCCCGATCACGGGCAACTTCGCGATCGCGGGCCAGGAGATGGTCGACGGCTGGAACCTCTTCTGGGAGATCAACGGCAGCGAGGCGGGCGGCGTCACGGTCGAGACGATCGTCGAGGACGACGCGGGCAACCCTGAGCTGTCCCTGACCAAGGCGCGCAAGCTCGTCGAGTCGGACGGCGTCGACGTCGTCGTCGGCCCGCTGCTGGCGAACACCGCGCTCGCGACCGCGGCCTACACCTCCTCGGTGGGTGTGCCGAACCTCCACCCTGTCGCGGCCGCCGACGACCTCACGCAGCGCGAGGCGAACGACCTCACGCTGCGCACGGGCTCGATGTCCGGCTCGCAGATGAACTACCCCGGTGGTGTGTGGGCCGCCGAGGAGGGCCACAAGACGGCCGTCACGCTGTGCCCCGACTACGCTTTCGGCTGGGAGTCCTGCGCGGGCTTCAAGCAGGGGTTCGAGCAGAACGGCGGCGAGGTCGTCTCGCAGATCTGGTACCCGAACGGCACCTCGGACTTCGCGACGTACGTCTCGCAGATCCAGGCCGCGAACGCCGACATCGCGTTCGTCGTCACGGCCGGCGGTGCGCCGGGCCCGGACTTCCTGCGCTCGTTCATGGGCCTGGGGCTGACGGACTCCCAGGACCTCGTCATGAACTGCTGCGGCATGGACCAGGCGACGCTGCGCGCGCTCGGTGACGAGGTGCTCGGCTTCAAGTCGATCTCCTACTGGGCCGAGGGTCGCCAGAGCCCGGTCGTCGAGGAGTTCAACAACGCCTACGCCGAGCGCTACGAGGGCAAGATCCCCTCGGCGAACGTCGCGGGCGGCTACATGACCGCGAGCCTCGTCGCGAAGGTCCTCGAGGAGAACGGCCTCGTGACCGGCGAGGACCTCGTCGCCGCGATCGGTGACGCCTCGTTCGAGGACTCGGTGCTCGGCAAGGTCTCGTGGGACGAGTACAACAACACGGTCGGCTCGGTCTACATCCGTGAGGTCCAGGAGCGCGACGGCAAGCTCTACAACGTGCCGATCCGCGAGTTCAACGACGTGGACCAGTGGCTCGGGCTCGACCCCGACGAGGCGATGGCTCGCGAGACCTACTCGCAGAGCTTCCAGGGATAGGTGAGCATGACTGACACGGCGACGGCCCCGGACCCGCGAGGGTCCGGGGCCCCCGCCCCCGTCCTCGTGGCGGACGGGCTGGGCAAGAGGTACGGCGGCGTCCAGGCGGTCGACAACATCTCGCTGACGATGCACGCGGGGGAGCGCATCGGCGTGATCGGCCCGAACGGCGCCGGCAAGACGACGCTGTTCAAGATGCTCGCCGGCGACGAGATGCCCACGACGGGCACCGTCGAGCTCTTCGGCCGCGACGTCACGACGGTGGGCACGGCCCGCCGGGCACGCCTGGGCGTGGGGCGCACCTTCCAGGTGTCGAACCTGTTCAAGGACATGACGGTGCTCGACAACGTGCGGGTCGCCGCACGTGGTGGGACTCCGAAGGCACGTGTCTTCTGGCGCCCTCAGCGCCCGCACGACGAGATCGCCGAGCGGGCTCGCGCGGCGCTCGCCTCGGTGGGCCTCACGGCGCGCCTCGAGGACACCGTGGCCGACCTCTCGCACGGCGAGCAGCGTCAGCTCGAGATCGCGATGGCGCTCGTGACCGAGCCCAAGATCCTGCTGCTCGACGAGCCCGCGGCGGGCCTCTCGGCCGCCGAGCGCACGACGCTGCGCCAGCTCATCGAAGAGCTGCCGCGCACGCTGCCCATCCTCCTGATCGAGCACGACATGTCGCTCGCCCTCGGTCTGACCGACCGCGTCATGTGCATGGAGAACGGTCGCCACGTCGTGACCGGGACCCCGGACGAGGTCCGTCAGAACGAGACGGTCAAGGAGATCTACCTCGGAAGGCGAGACAAGAAGTGACTCTTGAGGTCTCGGACCTGCACGTCGGCTATGCGACGGCGACGGTCCTCCAGGGCGTGGACCTGACGATCGGTGAGGCCCAGCCGGTCGCCCTCCTGGGCCGCAACGGGATGGGCAAGACGACGCTCGTGCGCGCGATCTGCGGGCTGCGCCCGCCGACGGTCTCGGCCGGGAAGGTCGTGCTCGACGGCGAAGACATCACACGGCGCTCCTCGTTCCAGATCTCGCGCGCGGGCATCGCGCTCGTCCCCCAGGGGCGGCGCGTGTTCGGCTCGCTCACGACGCTCGAGAACCTCACGGTCGTGCCGCGCACGCGCGCCGCGCAGGCCGACGACCCGTGGACCGTCGAGCGGGTCTTCGAGTTCTTCCCGCGGCTCGCCGAGCGCGAGCGGTCGATGGCGAGCTCGCTCTCGGGCGGCGAGCAGCAGATGCTCGCGATCGGTCGCGCGCTCATGACGAACCCGAAGCTGCTCATCATGGACGAGCCGAGCGAGGGCCTTGCACCCGCGGTGCTCGACGTGATCCAGGACCGCATGGAGCTGCTGCGCACCTCGGGCATGTCGCTCCTGCTCGCCGAGCAGAACGTCGACCTCGCGCTCGACATCTGCGACCACGCGATCATCATCGACGACTCGGGCCGCTCGGCGTGGTCCGGAACGACCGCCTCGCTGCGGTCCGACCCCGCCCCGCTCGAGCGCTTCCTGGGTATCTGAGAGGGGTCCTGTGTCCTCCACCGTTCCCGTCGTCGACCTCGTCCTGCGGGGCGCGCGGGTCTCGACGTTCGCCGATCCCCACGAGGGGCCGTCCGAGGTCAGCGCGCTCGTGATCGCGGGCGGCAAGGTCGTCGTGACGGGGTCCGACGACGACGTCGCCCCGTACGTGCCCCTTGCCGCACGCGTCGTCGACCTCGAGGGGCGACGCGTGCTCCCCGGGCTCAACGACTCGCACATCCACGCTCTGCGCGGCGGGGTGTCGTGGACGCGCACGGTCCACTGGGAGGACGTGCGCTCGATCGAGGAGGGGCTTGCGCTCGTGCGCGAGGACGCGGCGCGCCGCGGCCCCGAGGAGTGGGTCGCCGTCGTCGGCGGCTGGCACTCCTCCCAGCTGCGCGAGCGGCGTGCCCCGACCCGGGCCGAGCTCGACGAGGCGGGCGGGGGGCGGCCCGTCGTCGTCCAGGAGCTCTACGACCGGGCCGTGCTGAGCTCGGCGGGCCTCGCGGCGTGCGGCTGGGACGACGAGAGCCCGGACCCCGCGCGCGGCGAGCTCGTGCGTGACGAGACGGGGCGGCTCACGGGCGAGGTCCGGGGCGTGGGTGCCTTCGCGGTCCCGCTCGGGCAGGCGCTCGGCACCTCGCAGCCCGAGTCGCGCGAGGGCATCGTCGCGATGAACGCGGTGCTCGCGCGGCACGGACTCACGGGCGTCGTCGACGGCGGTGGGCTGCTCGTGACGCCACGGGACTACGACCCGCTCTACGCGGTGTGGCGCGAGGGGCGCCTCGACGTGCGCTACCGCACCTTCGTCTCGGCGTGGGACCGCGGGGGAGAGGTCGGCAACGTCGACCAGCTCACCGCGCTCGTCCAGCCGGGTAGCGGCGACGGCCTGCTCAAGATCGTCGGGGTCGGAGAGATCCCGCACCTGGGCTGCCACGACATGGAGGGACTGGACCCCTTCGAAGTTCCCGAGCAGGCCTTCGCCGAGCTCGTCGAGGTCGTGCGGCTGTGCGCCGTGCGTGGCTGGCGCATGAGCGTGCACGCGGTGCTCGACGCGACGCTCGGGCGGATCCTCGACGCGTGGGAGCAGGTCGAGGCCGAGACGGGGCTCGTCGCGGGGCGCGGGTGGTCGATCGTGCACGCGGACGAGGCCTCGCACGCGAACCTCGAGCGCCTCGCCCGGCTCGGTGCCGGGGTGCTCGTGCAGAACCGTCTCGTACTCAAGGGCTCGGACTACGTCGAGGCGTGGGGGCCCGAGAAGACGGCCTCGGCGCCCCCGATCGGGGACATGCGCGAGCTCGGCCTGACGATCGGCGCGGGCACGGACGCGACGCGCGCCAACTGGTTCTCCCCGTGGACCTCGATCTGGTGGCTCGTCACGGGTGGCACGCTCGACGGGCGCGGGGTGCGCGACGAACGGCACCGCATGTCGCGCGCCGAGGCGCTCGCGGCGTACACGCGCGACGCCGCGTGGTTCACGGGCGAGCAGGGGCATCGCGGCAGGCTCGTCCCGGGGTACGACGGCGACCTGTGCGTGCCCGACCTCGACCCCTTCGAGTGCGCCGACGACGAGCTTGCGCAGATCCGCAGCGTGCTCACCGTGATGGGCGGTCGGGTGACGCACGAGGCGCTCACGTCCCAGCACCACGGAGGTTCAGCGTGACCCTCGAACTCCTCGAGTTCTCCCAGTCCCACGTCGTCGCGGCGGTGCCCGGCGGCTGACCAAGCGGTCGCGGCCGGGATCTACCCCCTGGTTCCCGGCCGCGACCTTCCACCCCGCGCCTGCTCTTGACACCCGCAGGGACATGCACCATAGTTGCAAACGATTGCAGACAGCTTCGCCGCAATGGGGCGACGCAGCACCCCGAAGGAGTTCTCGTGAGTGACACCAAGCCCACCGTCGGCTGGATCGGCGCAGGCCGCATGGGTTACCAGCTCGCCAAGCGCCTGCTGGACGCCGGCTACGACGTCGCGGTCTACAACCGCACCAAGGCCAAGGCCGAGCCGCTGACCGAGTTCGGTGCGACCGTCGTCGACGCCCCGGTCGAGCTCGCGGGCCGCGACATCGTGTTCTCGATGGTCTCCGCCGACCAGGACCTCCAGCACGTCATGCTCGGCGAGGGCGGCCTGCTGACCGACCCGGACAAGGCGCCCCAGCTCGTGGGTGACGCCTCGACGGTCTCGGTCGAGGCCTCCGAGGCGGTGCGCGCCGTGGCCGACGAGCGTGGCGTCGGCTTCCTCGCGACGCCCGTCTCGGGCAACCCCGCCGTCATCGCGGCGGGCAAGCTCACGGTCGCCGTCTCGGGGCCGCGCGAGTCCTACGAGAAGGCCGAGCCGCTCCTGCAGACATGGGGCCGCGGCGTGACCTACGTCGGTGAGGGCGAGGTCGCGCGCATCGTCAAGATCGCGCACAACGTGTTCCTCGGCGTGGTCATCCAGTCGATGGCCGAGATCACGGTGCTCGCCGAGAAGTCGGGCGTCAAGCGCGCGGACTTCCTCGACTTCCTCAACGACTCGGTCATGGGCTCGGTGTTCTCGCGGTACAAGACCCCGGCCCTCGTGAACCTCGACTTCACGCCGACGTTCACCCCCGTGCTCCTGCAGAAGGACTTCGACCTCGGCCTCGAGGCCGCGGCGAGGACCGGTGTCGTCATGCCCGTCGCCTCGGTCACGCGCAACCTCGTGGCCCAGGAGGTCGGCGCCGGCAACACCGAGCAGGACTTTGCGTCCCTCCTCCTCACCGTGGCCAAGGGCTCGGGTCTCGCGATCGAGTCCGAGAACACCGAGGTGAGCGACGGTCTCGAGGCCGAGTGACATGAGCCACCACCACCACGGCCAGGGCGGGTCGCCGGCGTTCGAGCGTCCGAGCGCCCGCCCGGCCGGGGTGCGCCCGCTGAGCGCCCCCGGCCAGGTGTCGGTCGACTACGAGCACCGCGTCGACTTCGACCGCCTGCGCAAGTACCGGCTCGACCGGGCGCAGGCGGCGCTCGAGGCGTCCGGCTGCGGGGCCTTCCTGCTGTTCGACTTCTACAACATCCGCTACACGACGCAGACGTGGATCGGCGGGGCGCTCGGCGACAAGATGATCCGCTACGCCCTTCTCCTGCCGGGTCGCGACCCGATCCTGTGGGACTTCGGCTCCGCGGTGCGTCACCACAAGATGTACTCCGACTGGATGCCCGAGGAGAACCACCGCCCGGGCTTCCTCGGCTTCCGTGGTGCGGTCGCCCCCGAGGGCGGCGCGGACCTCATGAAGGAGGCCGTCGCGGAGATCAAGTCGATCCTCGTCGAGGCCGGCGCGGCCGACATGCCGCTCGGCATCGACATCGTCGAGCCGCCGTTCCTGTTCGAGCTCGAGCGGCAGGGAATCCGCATCGCGGACGCCCAGCAGCCCATGCTCGACGCGCGCGTCATCAAGAACGTCGACGAGATCATGCTGCTCAACCAGGCTGCGGCCATGGTCGACGGCGTCTACCAGGACATCGCCGAGGCCCTCAAGCCAGGTGTCCGGGAGAACGAGATCGTCGCGCTGGCCAACAAGAAGCTGTACGAGTACGGCTCGGACCAGGTCGAGGCGATCAACTCGATCTCGGGCGAGCGCTGCAACCCGCACCCGCACAACTTCACCGACCGCATCATCCGCCCCGGCGACCAGGCGTTCTTCGACATCATCCACTCCTACATGGGGTACCGCACGTGCTACTACCGCACGTTCGGCGTCGGGTGGGCGACCGAGAGCCAGAAGGACGCCTACAAGACGGCACGCGAGTGGATGGACACCGCGCTCGACGCGCTGCGCCCGGGCGTGGGCACCGACGAGGTCGCCGCGGTCCTGCCCAAGGCGGAGGACTTCGGCTTCGACAACGAGCTCGCAGCCTTCGGCCTGCAGTTCGCGCACGGCCTGGGTCTGGGCCTGCACGAACGGCCGATCATCTCGCGGCTCAACTCCTTCAAGGACCCCGTCGAGCTCAAGGCGGGCATGGTCTTCGCGATGGAGACCTACTGCCCCGCCTCGGACGGCATCTCGGCGGCCCGCATCGAGGAGGAGGTCGTCGTGACCGACTACGGGATCGAGGTCCTCACGAAGTTCCCTGCCCAGGACCTGTTCGTCGCGAACCCGTACTCCTACGGCTGATGGGCATCACCTCGTCGACGCTGCGCACCCGACGCCTCGCGTTCGCGGCGCGCAGCGTCGGCGAGGGTGACCTCGTGCTGTTCCTGCACGGCATCACCGCGGGCGCGGTCGTGTGGGACCCCGTGATCGCCGAGCTCGGTCGCCACTTCCGCTGCGTCGCGGTCGACCAGCGCGGCCACGGGCACAGCGAGAAGCCCCTGACCGGGTATCGCGCGGAGGACTACGTCGCCGACGTCGCGGCGATCCTCGACGAGCTCGGGCCCGCGCGCGCCGTCGTCGGGCACTCGCTCGGGGCGCGCAACGCGATCCTCGCGGGTGCCGCGATGCCCGAGCGGGTCGGCGCGGTCGTCGCGGTCGACTACGCCGCGGGGATCGAGCCCGAGGTCTTCGAGCAGCTGCGCGCTGCTCGCACGGGCGGCGACGGGGTCCTCGCCGATCTCGACGACGCCCGGCGGGCCGTGCGCTCGCGCTCACCCCTGCTGCCCGAGGCCGCCGTCGAGCGGCGCGTGCAGCACCTGTTCTCGATCGCCGACGGCGCGTGCTCCCCCCTCGCCGCGCCGTCGGCGGTCGACCAGACCGTCGAGGCGATGGACGTCGACCTCACGGGGCCCCTGCGCGAGTCGCGCATGCCCGTGCTCGTCGTGCGCGGGGCGCAGAGCCCCTTCCTGTCGCCCGTGGCCTACCGGCTCACCCTCGGGCTGCGGCACGGGATCGAGGGTGCGGTCGTGCCGGGGACGGACCACTTCGTCCCTGAGGAGGCGCCGCACGATCTCGCCGCGCTCGTGCGCGTGTTCCTCGCGCGCTGAGACCTCAGAGCGCGTAGTCGACGACGGCCTTGTCGCGTGCGACGGTGGGCACGACCTCGCGCAGGATCCGCACGTGCTCGGGGTGCGCCTGGTAGCCCGCGAGCGCCTCCCACGAGTCGTGCTCGCTCACGAGGGCCGCGTGCCAGTGCCCCTCGATGCCCGAGCCGTCGGCGTCGACCCGCAGCGAGCGCAGGCCCGGGACGGCACCCACGAGTGGCTCGAGGGCCTCGCGCAGGGTGCGCACGCCGGCGGCCCGGGCGGCCTCGTCACCCTCGAGGGTGAACAGGACGATGTGGCGAATCACGAGACACCTCCGCGAATGAGTGATCAATTCCGCCCATACTGTTCAGTAGCACGGTACATTGCAGTTCTGGCAGCAGTGGGGAGGCTAGCGGTGAGGGGCAGCATGGCGGCACACCTCCAGGCGACGGCGCGGACGACGGCGACCTGCGCGGGACGTGGGGGCATGCCGTGACCGAGCAGCTGGGTCAGCGGATCCGTGAGGCACGCCTCGCGCGCGGCATGAGCTTGCGCGAGACGGCGTCGCGCGCAGGGATCTCCCCGAGCCTGCTCTCCCAGGTCGAGACGGGCAAGGTGCAGCCCTCGGTGAGCACCCTGTATGCGGTCGTGACATGCCTCGACCTGTCGGTCGACGACCTCCTCGACCACCGTCCCGGTATCGAGGCACCCCGCCGGCCGCGCCCGGGCGACCCCGTGCAGCGCGCCGCGCAGACGCCCGTGATCACGATGGAGAACGGCGTGACGTGGCACGGGCTCAAGGTCATGTCCGCGGGGGACCACGTCGACGGCGTCCTCGCGACCTACGGACCGCACGCCGCGAGCTCGGTCGACGACTCCCACATGCGCCACGCGGGCGTCGAGTACGGCTACCTCATCTCGGGCGAGCTCACCCTCAAGCTCGACTTCGAGAGCTACGTGCTGCGCGCGGGCGACTCGTTCTGCTTCGACTCGATGCGTCCCCACCTGTACGTCAACCACACCGACACCGAGGCGCAGGGCATCTGGTACGTCGTGGGCCGCTCGGTCGCGCCGCCGACGGACGAGGACGGCCCGCCGCGCACCGTGATCGACGTGCTCGACGCGATGAGCCACCGCCCGGAGGCGACGCGGTGATGGTCGAGCAGGACTGGGGCTTCGTCGGTGAGCGGGTGCGTGCCGCGCGGGAGTCCGCGGGCATGACGGTGCGCGAGCTCGCGCGGCGCATCGGCGTCTCCCCGAGCCACGTCTCGCAGGTCGAGCGGGGCATCGGTGCGTTCTCGGTCCCCGCCCTCTACGCGGTCGCGCGCGAGCTCGACGTGTCGATGCACGCGCTGCTCGACCCGCCCGGCCAGGAGACTGCCGCGACCCTCGTGAGTCGCCCCGCGAACGACCTCGTCGCCGCGGGCATCGTCCAGCGTGCGGGCGACCACCCGAGCATCGTGCTCGGCTCGGGCCCGCGCTGGAGCAGGCTCACCGCGGGCGGGGAGGAGAACGCGGAGTTCCTCGAGGTCGTCTACGCCCCGCGCACCCCTCGCCCCGCGGAGGAGATCCGCCACGGGGGCCGCGAGTACGGGATCGTCATCTCGGGCGAGCTCACGGTCGAGGTCGAGGGCGCGACCGAGATCCTCGGCCCGGGCGACTCGATCGTCTTCGACTCGACGCGCCCGCACCGCTTCTGGAACGACGCCGACTCCGAGGTGCGCGCGATCTGGTTCGTGCGCGACACCCTCCCCGGTGAGAGCGTCCCGCACGCCTGACCCCGCGCGCGGCCGAGAGGTCAGTGCTCGCCGCGCGCCCGGGCCTCGATGAGCCGCTGCTGCGAGCGGGCGATCTCGGCCTCGGCCTCGGCACGCCCGACCCAGTGCGCACCCTCGACGCTCTTGCCCGGCTCGAGGTCCTTGTAGACCTCGAAGAAGTGCTGGATCTCGAGGCGGTGGAAGTCCGAGACGTCGTCGATGTCCTGGCGCCACGCGGCGCGCTGGTCGCCCGAGGGGACGCACAGCACCTTGTCGTCACCGCCCGCCTCGTCGCGCATGCGGAACATGCCGAGCGCACGGCAGCGGATGAGGCACCCGGGGAAGGTCGGCTCCTCGAGCAGCACGAGGGCGTCGAGCGGGTCGCCGTCCTCGCCGAGGGTGTCCTCGATGAAGCCGTAGTCGTCGGGGTAGCGGGTCGAGGTGAAGAGCATGCGGTCGAGGCGGATGCGACCGGTCTCGTGGTCGATCTCGTACTTGTTCCGCTGACCCTTGGGGATCTCGATGGTGACGTCGAACTCCACGGCCGTCCTTCCCGCGCAGATGCAGATGATTCGAGGTGCTGGCAACTAGTGTGACGCACGAGCGCGCCACGCCGGGCGCGGGAGCAGGCTGGAAGGAGCGCGAGTGCGGGTCCCCCGAGGTACGGGTGCGCTCACGGTAGTGCTCGTCGCGACCCTCGCCGCGGGCTACGCGGTCGGCGACCTGTTCGACCTGCTGCCCGGTCGCTTCACGCTCGCGCCCGTCCCCGCCGAGCCCGACCCCTTCCCGACGGCGCCCGGGGCCCAGGGCCCCGCAGAGCTCGCGACCGCGCTCGAGCCGTTGTCCGAGGCCGCTCCCGTGCCGCTCGCGGACGAGGTCGCCGCGCTCGTCGCGGACCTCGTCGCCGACCCCCGGCTCGGGGGCGAGGACGGCGTCGGTGTGCTCGTGACCGACGTCGCGACCGGGACCGTCCTCGCGGAGCACCGCGCGGACGAGGCGCGCGTGCCCGCCTCGACTGTGAAGATCCTCACAGCGGTCGCGGCGCTCGACGCTCTCGGACCCGAGTCGACGCTTCCCACGCGGGTCGTGCAGCGTGCCCCTGACCGCATCGTGCTCGTGGGCGGCGGCGACATGATGCTCGCCCCCGACGCGGGCGACCCCGACGTCGTCGACGGGCGCGCGGGCCTGGGTGACCTCGCGCGGGCGACCGCGAGCCAGCTGCGCCTCGCAGGCCGCACCGAGGTCGCGCTCGACTTCGACGACTCGCTGTTCTCCGGCCCTGCGCTGCACGACACGTGGGAGAGCTCGTACCTCAACGGGGGGTACGTCGCCCCGATCACCGCGCTCGGGGTGCACCTCGGGGCCCGCCGCACCGACGTGCCCTACCCCCCGCGCTACCTCGACCCCGCGCGGCACGCCGCGGACGTGTTCGCCGAACGGCTCGCCGAGCAGGGGATCGTCGTCGTCGGCTCCCCGCGCCGCGCGGCCGCGCCCGAGGACGCCGAGCAGATCGCCGAGGTGCGCTCGGCAACGATCGCCGAGATCACCGAGCTCATGCTGACTGCCTCGGAGAACACCGTCTCGGAGGTGCTCGGCCGGCTCGCCGCGGTCGCGACGGGGCTGCCCGGGAGCTTCGACGGCGCGGCCGAGGCGATGCGCAACGCGGTCGTCGCCGCGGGCATCGACCCCGGGAGGCTGCGAGTGGTCGACGGCTCGGGGCTCTCCGCCGCGGCGGGCGTACCCCCTGCGGTGCTCGTCGCGATGGTCGAGCGCATGACCCGCCCCGAGCTCGGCTCGGGTCTGCGCGAGGCGGCGCTCGGCCTGCCGGTCGCGGGCCTCGAGGGCACGCTCGGCGACCGCTTCCTGAGCTCCTCCGGCAACGCCGTCGTCCGCGCGAAGACGGGTTCCCTGCCCGGCGTGACCTCGCTCGCGGGTCTCGTGCTGACCGCGGACGACCGCGAGCTCGCCTTCGCGGTCGTCGCTGACGACACGGGCGAGGGCGGGCAGTGGGGACCACGCGCCGCGATCGACCCGTTCGTCGACGCGCTCGCCGCGTGCGGCTGCCGCGGCGAGTGAAGCAGCCGGGCCGTCGAGCCGCGGCGGTTACCGTGGGGGCATGACCGACGAGCGCCGCGTGCCCACCGTCCCCGTCGACTGGGACGCCGCGGGTACGCTCGCGGCCCGCATCGTGCGCCCCGGACCGCGCGGGGATCGCGCCGAGCTCACCGAGCTCGTGGCCTCCTTGCGTACGGCCGGGGCGGACGCGGCGGGCCACATCGCCGAGATCACGGCCCTCGAGCCGGCCGACGGGCGAGGCGTCACGGACGTCCCGCTCGCCCAGGTGCTCGTGGTCGACCGCGCCTCGTGGGCGCGCGCGAACGCCGAGATCTTCTCCCACCTCGTGCCAGGCCCGCTGCGCGCCGAGCGCCCCTCGCCCGCGGGCTACGCGGGCGCGACGCAGGTCGCCGGCGTGCTCGCGCTGCTCTCGGGCAAGGTGCTCGGTCAGTTCGACCCCTTCTCGAGCCCGGGCCCGCGCGGGCGCCTCCTGCTCGTCGCCCCGAACATCCTCGCGGTCGAGCGCGAGATGGAGGCCGACTCAGCCGACTTCCGCCTCTGGGTCGCGCTGCACGAGCAGACCCACGCGCTGCAGTTCGCCGCGGCCCCGTGGCTCGCCGACCACCTGCGCGCCCGGGCCGAACGCCTCCTCGAGCTCACGAAGGGTCAGGGCGAGGACGGCGTCCCCGAGCGGTTCGCGGACCTCGTCGAACGGGTCACGAGAGTGCTGCGCGACGCGCTGCGCGACGGCGGGGCACCCCTCGACTCGGGTCCCGCGCTCGCGGGGGTGCTCGGGCGCGAGCAGGCCGAGGTCGTCAAGGAGGTCGGTGCCGTCATGGCGCTCCTCGAGGGGCACGCGGACGTCACGATGGACGCCGTCGGCCCACGGGTCGTGCCCTCGGTCGCCTCGATCCGGGCGCGCTTCGACGCGCGGCGCGGCGCGGTCGGCTCGCCCCTCCAGCGGATCCTGCGGCGCCTGCTCGGCCTCGACGCGAAGCTCGCGCAGTACCGCGAGGGTGCGGCGTTCGTGCGGGCCGTCGAGAAGGAGGCGGGCCGCAACGCGATCAACGCCGTCTTCTCCGGTCCCGACTCGCTGCCCTCCGCGCGCGAGATCGCCGACCCGCGGGCCTGGGTTCGCCGGGTCCTGGGCTGACGTGGCCGGTCCGCACCCCGACGTCGCCGCAGCGCGCCTCGCGGTGCGGCGCAACGTCGAGGACCTGCCGGGCGGCTCGCTCGTCCTCGTCGCGTGCTCGGGCGGGCCGGACTCGCTCGTGCTCGCTGCGGCGGCCGCGTTCGCGCTGCCTCGCGCGGGGCTGGGCGCGGGCGCCGTCGTCGTCGACCACGGGCTTCAGGAAGGCTCGGCCGAGGTGGCCCGGCGGGCGGGGGAGCAGTGCCGCGCGCTCGGTCTCGACCCCGTCGAGGTGCGCCCGGTGCAGGTCGGGACGGCGGGCGGGATGGAGGCCGCTGCGCGCGAGGCACGGTACGCGGCCCTCGAGGACGCCGCGCGCACGCTCGGGGCTGCGGCGGTGCTGCTCGGGCACACGCTCGACGACCAGGCCGAGACGGTCCTGCTCGCCCTCGCGCGCGGCTCGGGCGCGCGGTCGCTGTCGGGCATGGCGCCCGTGCGAGGGCTGTGGCGTCGCCCGCTGCTGGGGCTGCGCCGGGGGCAGGTCCTCGAGGCGGTCGCGGCGCTCGGCCTCGAGCCATGGCACGACCCGAGCAACTCCGACCCGCACGGTCCGCGTCGCTCTGCGCTGCGCACGCGGGTGCTGCCCGTGCTCACCGAGGTGCTCGGCCCGGGCGTCCCCGAGGCGCTCGCGCGCACTGCCGAGCAGCTGCGCGAGGACACCGAGGTGCTCGACTCCCTTGCGCGCGAGCTGCTCGAGCGGGCCGCTACGGGCGCGTCCGCCGCCGACGCACGGTCCGACGACGACGCGCGGTCCGACGACGGCGATCGGCCCGCCTTCGAGTTCCTCTCCCCACCGACGACGGCGCGCTACGCGGTGCGCGAGCTCGAGGCGGCTCCGGCCGCGCTGCGCCGTCGGGCGCTGCACCTCGCGGTGCTCGCCGCGACACCCCTCGCGGGCGCCGTCTCGCGCGAGCACGTCCTGGCCCTCGACGCGCTCGTCGCGGACTGGCGCGGGCAGGGTGAGGTGGCTCTCCCGGGCGGGGCGAGGTGCCGACGGGATCGTGGCATGCTGATCTTCTCCGGGCCGTGAGGGCGGCCCCACGGCACCCGAGGGAGACACGCGTGCACCAGCCCGACGCCGCGACCGACATCGAGAAGGTCCTCGTCACCGCCGAGCAGCTCGCCGCGCGGCTCGACGAGATGGCCGCCGAGATCGAGGACGACTACCGCGGCAAGGACCTCCTGCTCGTCGGGGTCCTCAAGGGCGCGGTCATGGTCATGGCCGACCTCGCGCGGCGGCTGCACCCCGGTGTCGAGATGGACTGGATGGCGGTGAGCTCCTACGGCTCGGGTACGAAGTCCTCGGGCGTCGTGCGCATCCTCAAGGACCTCGACACCGACCTCACGGGGCGCCACGTGCTGATCGTCGAGGACATCGTCGACTCGGGGCTCACGCTGTCCTGGCTGCTCGCGAACCTGCGCTCGCGCGGGCCCGCCTCGGTCGAGGTCGCCGCGATGCTGCGCAAGCCCGACGCCGCGAAGGTCGACGTCGACGTGCGGTACGTCGGCTTCGACATCCCGAGCGAGTTCGTCGTGGGGTACGGCCTCGACTACGCCGAGCACTACCGCACCCTGCCGTACGTCGGGACGCTCGCGCGGCACGTCTACGAGCACTGATCCTGCCCTGGGCGAACATCGCGTTCGGGCCCAGGACCAGCGTGTAGCGTCACGGTGAACCCCTGTGGCCGTGCGAAGGGATGGGGCCAAGCCCGATGAAGCTCAAGCGACTCACGCGTGGGCCGATCCTGTGGATCGTGCTCGCGGTCATCATCCTCGCGATGGCCGCCTCGAGCCTCACGGCCCCGAGCGTGCAGCGCATCGACACCTCGGCCGGTCTCGAGCTGCTCGCGGGTGACACCGTCGAGCAGGTCAAGATCACCGAGGGGCAGCAGCGCGTCGACCTCACGCTCACCGAGGACTTCATGGTCGGCGAGCAGAACAAGGGCAAGAACGTCCAGTTCTTCTACGTCGAGCCGCAGGGCCCGATGGTGGTCGAGGCGGTCACGGCCGCGGACCTCGACAAGGGCTTCACCTCGGACGTCCCGCAGACCACGTGGTGGGCGGCGCTGCTGCAGATCATGCTGCCGTTCATCATCATCATCGCGCTCTTCTGGTTCCTCATGAGCTCGATGCAGGGCGGCGGCTCGCGCGTCATGCAGTTCGGCAAGTCGAAGGCCAAGCTCGTCTCGAAGGAGTCGCCGCAGGTGACCTTCGCCGACGTCGCGGGCGTCGACGAGGCCCTCGAGGAGCTCGGCGAGATCAAGGAGTTCCTCCAGGAGCCCGCAAAGTTCCAGGCGGTCGGCGCGAAGATCCCCAAGGGCGTCCTGCTCTACGGCCCGCCCGGGACCGGCAAGACGCTCCTCGCGCGCGCGGTCGCGGGCGAGGCGGGCGTGCCCTTCTACTCGATCTCGGGCTCGGACTTCGTCGAGATGTTCGTCGGCGTGGGTGCCTCGCGCGTGCGCGACCTGTTCCAGCAGGCCAAGGAGAACGCCCCGGCGATCATCTTCGTCGACGAGATCGACGCCGTGGGTCGCCACCGTGGCGCGGGACTCGGCGGCGGGCACGACGAGCGCGAGCAGACGCTCAACCAGATGCTCGTCGAGATGGACGGCTTCGACGTCAATGCGAACGTCATCCTCATCGCCGCGACCAACCGTCCCGACATCCTCGACCCCGCCCTCCTGCGTCCCGGTCGCTTCGACCGGCAGGTCGCGGTCGAGCCGCCCGACCTCAAGGGCCGTCACCGCATCCTGCAGGTGCACGCGAAGGGCAAGCCGATGGCGCCCGACGTCGACCTCGAGGCGATCGCGCGTCGCTCGCCCGGTTTCACGGGAGCGGACCTCGCGAACGTGCTCAACGAGGCTGCCCTCCTCACCGCGCGCCAGGGTGGCCAGGTGATCGACAACGCCGCGCTCGACGAGGCGATCGACCGGGTCATCGCGGGCCCGCAGAAGCGCACGCGCGTGATGAACCCCAAGGAGACCAAGATCACCGCGTACCACGAGGGCGGGCACGCCCTTGTCGCGGCGGCGCTGCGGTATACCGACCCGGTCACGAAGGTCACGATCCTCCCGCGTGGGCGGGCCCTCGGCTACACGATGGTCATGCCGACGGAGGACAAGTACTCCACGACCCGCAACGAGCTGCTCGACCAGCTCGCGTACGCGCTCGGCGGGCGCGTCGCGGAGGAGCTCGTCTTCCACGACCCGACCACGGGCGCCTCGAACGACATCGAGAAGGCGACCTCGATCGCCCGCAAGATGGTCACGCAGTTCGGCATGAGCGCGACCGTGGGCCCGGTCAAGCTCGGCCAGGACTCGGGCGAGGTGTTCCTCGGGCGCGACATGGGCCACCAGCGCGACTACTCCGAGCAGCTCGCCGCGCGCGTCGACCTCGAGGTGCGCGAGCTCATGGACCACGCGCACCACGAGGCGTGGGAGATCCTCACCCAGTACCGCGACGTGCTCGACCAGCTCGTGCTCGAGCTGCTCGAGAAGGAGACGCTCAACCAGGCCGAGCTCGCCAAGATCTTCGAGCCCGTCGTCAAGCGCGAGCCGCGCGAGGTGTGGCGCTCGAGCGAGGAGCGGGACGTCTCGGACCGCCCGCCCGTGCTGACGCCCGCCGAGCGCGACGCGCTCGAGCACGGTCCCGTGCGCGACGGCGAGAGCGAGCCCCCGGTCGGGCCGGACGGTCTGGGCGAGGAGACGAGCCCGCCACCGACGATCGTCGAGCCCAAGGACGAGGTGTGAGCAGCGAGGTGGGCGGGCGCACCCCGCTCGACCCGCACGCGAGCCCGGGACGCGGCTTCGACCCCGCGCGGGTCGAGGCGGCCGTGCGCGAGCTGCTCCTCGCGGTCGGGGAGGACCCGGACCGTGAGGGCCTGCGCGAGACCCCGGCACGGGTCGCGCGCGCGTACGCCGAGACCTTCTCGGGGCTCTGGCAGGACCCGCGCGAGGCGCTCAGCACGACCTTCGACATCGGTCACGACGAGCTCATCCTCGTCAAGGACATCGACGTGTACTCCACGTGCGAGCACCACCTCGTGCCCTTCCACGGCGTCGCGCACGTCGGGTACATCCCGTCCGAGGGGCGGGTCACGGGCCTGAGCAAGCTCGCGCGGCTCGTCGACGTCTTCGCTCGCCGTCCCCAGGTCCAGGAGCGCCTCACGGCCCAGGTCGCCGACGCGCTCGTCGAGGTGCTCGCCCCGCGCGGGGTGATCGTCGTCCTCGAGTGCGAGCACCTGTGCATGTCGATGCGCGGGGTGCGCAAGCCCGGCTCGAAGACGGTCACCTCCGCGGTGCGCGGGCAGATGCGCGACGTCGCGACACGCGCCGAGGCGATGAGCCTCATCATCGGCTCGTGACCGACGTTCCCGGGGGTCCTAGGCTGTGGCCGTGACCTCGAGGCCGGCACCGCTGCCCAGCGCGCTGCAGCACCCCGGGCGCACGCTCGTCATGGGGGTCGTCAACGTGACCCCCGACTCGTTCTCCGACGGCGGACTGTGGTTCGAGCCCGACGCCGCGGTCGAGCACGGCCTCGGCCTCGTCGCCGACGGCGCGGACATCCTCGACGTGGGCGGCGAGTCGACCCGGCCCGGGGCGCGAAGGGTCCCCGTCGAGGTCGAGCTCGAGCGGGTCCTGCCCGTCGTCGAGCGGCTCGTCGCGGCGGGCGCGGTCGTGAGCATCGACACGACCCGGGCACGCGTCGCGCAGGCCGCGGTCGAGCATGGTGCCACGATCGTCAACGACGTCTCGGGCGGGCTCGCCGACCCCGACATGTACGCGACGGTCGCCCGGCTCGGGGTCGTCTACGTCGCGATGCACTGGCGCGGGCACGCCGACGTCATGGACGGCCTCGCCGAGTACGACGACGTCGTGACCGACGTGCGCCGCGAGCTCGCCGAGCGGGTCGCGGCACTGCGCGCCGCGGGCGTCGCGGACGAGCAGCTCGTGCTCGACCCGGGGCTCGGTTTTGCGAAGCCGGGCTCGGACAACTGGCCGCTGCTCGCACGCCTCGACGAGCTCGTCGCGGACGGGTTCCCCGTGCTCGTGGGTGCCTCGCGCAAGAGGTTCCTCGGGCACCTGCTCGCGGGCCCCGACGGCGAGCCGGCTCCGCCGCTCGAGCGGGACCGGGCGACTGCGGCCGTCACGGCGCTCGCGGCGCAGGCAGGAGCTTGGTGCGTGCGCGTGCACGAGGTGGCAGGCTCTGCAGACGCGGTGCGTGTCGCCGCAGCGTGGCGCAGGGGGGCGCCGAGCCGGCGCAGCGACTTCATCCCTCCAGGAGGACCGGCATGACCCACCTCGGCCCCGTCACGGGCGACGACGGTCACGTGCTCGACCAGATCCGGCTCGTGGGCCTCGAGGCCCGCGGCTACCACGGCGTGCACGAGCACGAGAAGCAGGAAGGACAGACCTTCCGTGCCGACGTAACCGTCCACCTCGACAACCGTGCTGCCGCGCGCAGCGACGACGTCGCCGACGCGCTCGACTACTCGGTGCTCGCCGAACAGGTCATGAGCGTCGTGACGGGCAACCCCGCGGACCTCGTCGAGACGGTCGCCGAGCGCATCGCGGCGGTCGTGCTCACGTGGCCCGCGGTGCACACGGTCGACGTCGCGGTGCACAAGCCGCACGCCCCGATGCTGCTCGCCTTCGAGGACGTCGTCGTCACGGTGCGCCGCGACCGGTGGCACGTGCCCGTCGTGGGCGCCGACGACCACCTCGCCGAGCGCCGCGTCGAGCCGCAGCCGGACGAGCCGGTCGAGGTGCCTGCGCTCGAGCCCCTCACGGGCGGCGAGCCGATCGTCGCGGCGCCCGTCGCGCCCCCCGCGCCCGTCCCGCCGTTCGCCCCCTTGTCGGTCGCGGCACCCGCGTGGTCGCCCGTGACCGCGACCCCCACCTCGCCCGACGAGCCCGTGGGCGAGCGCGAGCCCGACCGCCTCGACGAGCGCCCCGAGGGGCCCGTCGAGGTCGTGCTCGCGCTCGGCTCGAACATCGGCGACTCGCAGGACGTCCTACGCTCGGCCGTGGGCGCCCTCGCGTCCGTGCCCGGTGTCGAGGTGCACGAGGTCTCCCCGCTCGCACGCACGGTCGCCGTGGGCGGGCCCGCGGGGCAGCCGGACTTCCTCAACGCCGTGGTGCTCGCGCGCACGACGCTCGCCCCGCGCGAGCTCCTGCACACGGTCCAGGGCATCGAGGAGAGCCACGGGCGCGTTCGCGCCGAGCGGTGGGGCCCGCGCACCCTCGACATCGACATCATCCAGTTCGGCTCGGTGCTCGAGGTGACCGACGACCTCGAGCTGCCCCACCCGCGCGCGCACGAGCGGGCCTTCGTGCTCCAGCCGTGGGCCGCGGTCGACCCGGGCGCCGTTCTCGCGGGCCTCGGCGGCGGGCCTGTCGAGGCGCTCGCGGCGACCGCACCGGACCGTGAAGGCCTGCGCTGGATGGCGCTCGACTGGCTGACCGGGCCCGTGCGCGAGAAGTGATGTCGGCGACCCGCTGGCCCTCGCTCGCCCTCGCCGCCCTCGGCGCGGGCGTCCTCGGGTGGGTCGTGTGGCGCGCCGTCCTCGGGCAGGGCGGGTCGCCGCCCGAGGTCCCGTGGTCGGTCACCGCGGTCCTCGTGCTCATCGCGGGGATCGTGCTGTGGCTCGGCCTTGCGGTGCGTGCCTACCAGCGCGGGGACAAGCCCGACCTGGATCCGATCCGGGCGGCCCGCACCGCGGCGCTCGCGAAGGCCGCGAGCTTCGCCGGGTCCCTCCTGACCGGGTGGTACGGGGCGCAGGTGCTCGTGCTCCTCGCGGACCTCGCGAACGAGCCCTTGCGCCGTGGCGCGCTCAGCGCGGGTGCTGCGACGCTCGCGGCCGTCGTGCTCGCCGTCGTCGGGATGATCGTCGAGCGCTTCTGCCGGCTCCCTCCGCCCGAGGACGGCGAGTCGCCGGAGGAGCCCGAGGCAAGCCCCGCGTGAGACGGGCCACGGTGGACCGTCGGGGTCCGGTGGCAGGATGGTGACCATGACTGCTGCCGAGGTGTCGCCGTTCGCACCCCCGGAGGTCGAGTTCACGGGGGTCTCGCCCGCCCTGGTCCGGGTCCGCGTGATGTTGTCGGCCATCTGGCTCGGGCTGCCCGCCCTTGTCGCGGCCGTGGTCGCGCTCGCCACGAAGGCCGCGTGGGTGTGGTCGTTCACGGCGCTCTTCGCGGCGCTGCTCGTGTGGGCGCTGTGGCTCGTGCCGCGCCAGGTGCGTGCGATCGGCTACGCCGAGCGCGACGACGACCTGCTCGTGCGCAAGGGCATCCTGTTCCGCTCGCTCGTCGTCGTGCCCTACGGGCGCATGCAGTACGTCGACCTCTCGGCCGGTCCGCTCGCGCGAGCCTTCGGGATCGCGAGCGTCCAGCTGCACACCGCGTCCGCCGCGACCGATGCCGCGATCCCTGGGCTCCCCGCGGCCGAGGCCGCTCGCCTGCGCGACCAGCTCGCCTCACGTGGCGAGGCGCGCCGGAGCGGGCTTTGAGCGAGCACGTCGAGGGGGGCGGGGCACGCGCTGCGGACGCGGCAGCCGGCCCCCCTGAGGCTCCCGTGCCCGTCGACCCCCCGCGCGCGGGCGAGGACGCGCCCGAGGAGCTCGAGTGGCGGCGCGTGCACGCCGCGACGCCTGCGATCCGCAGCTGGAAGGCCTTCGTCGGCATCCTCGCGATCATCGGCTGGCAGCTCACGGACAACGTCGGTGACCTGCGCGACTTCGTCGTGGGCGGTGGGTGGCGGTGGATCCTGCTCGGGATCTTCGCGGTCGTGCTCGTCGCGGCGATCTACTCCTACCTCGCGTGGCGGTTCACGCGCTACGCGGTCGGGGAGTCGGCCGTGCACCTGCACACCGGGATCGTGTTCCGCCAGCAGCGCCAGGCGCGGCTCGACCGCCTCCAGTCGGTCGACGTCGTGCGCCCGCTCCTCGCGCGGCTCGCGGGCCTGTCCCAGCTGACGCTCGAGGTCGCCGGTGCGACCGGCTCGAACGTCGAGCTCGCCTACCTGCGCGACGAGGACGCGGTCGCGCTGCGCGCCGAGCTTCTCGCAAAGGCCGCGGGGGTGCGTCCGCGGGCCGGGACAACCCCGGCCGCCGTCGGCGAGGGTGGCCAGGTCGAGGGCGCGCCCGGCGAGGAGCCGATCCCCGCGGGCTCGCCCGGGGCTGATGCGGCCGCGGGCGCCGCCGCGTACGCTGCGATGCGTTCGACGCCGGCACGTCCCGTGCACGAGG
>JAJUHG010000007.1 GCA_029267995.1 Micrococcales bacterium | reverse complement strand
CTACGAGGGCGGCCCCGGGATGGGTGGTTCTGGGCCCTTCGGCGAGGGCTCGGGCCCGGGCTTCGCCGAGCCCGTCGCCGTCGAGAACTTCCAGATGCTCAAGACGCGCCAGACGACGGACACGATCGCGGACCCCGCCTCCCGCAAGGCGAAGGTCAACCTGCTCAACTGGGACGGCAAGGGCGTGCCGCCGGGGCTCTTCCCGCCCCGGGCCGACGACGGCGATCTGGGCGAGTCGTGAACCGGGTGTTCCGCCGGCTCGCGGCGCAGAAGGTCTCGGGCCGCACGACGGCGCTCACGCACCGGCTCGCGGCGCTGCTCCTGGAGTACCCGAGCGCCGAGCTGCTCGACCTGCTGCCCGCGATCCGCTCCGCGACGGCCGAGCTGCCCGAGCGGCTCGCCGTGCCGCTCGGACAGCTCGTCGAGCACCTGTCGAGCGCGCCGCTGCCCGAGCTCGAGGCCGCCTATGTCGAGACCTTCGACCTCAAGCGGCGGTGCTCGCCGTACCTGACGTACTTCGCCTACGGCGACACGCGCAAGCGCGGCGTCGCGCTCGTGGAGTTCAAGCAGGCCTACCGTGCGGGCGGCTTCGAGGTCGTCGAGGACGAGCTGCCGGACCACCTCGCCGTCGTGCTGGAGTTCTGCTCGACGGGGGACGCGGAGTGCCAGGTCGAGGGCATCAAGCTCTTGCTCGGGCACCGCGCGGGGCTCGAGCTGCTGCGCCTCGCCCTGCTCGACGCCGGCTCGCCGTACGCGGGGGCGCTCGTCGCCGTGTGCGCGACGCTGCCGGACCTCGGGCCCGACGAGCACGCGGCGATCGCCCGCCTCGCGGCGGAAGGCCCGCCCGGCGAGGAAGTGGGCCTCGAGCCCTTCGCCCCGCCGTCCTACATGCCCACCTCGGGCCACAGCGTCGAAGGAGCGCGACGATGACCGCGACGGACACCTTCTTGTGGGTCGTCTTCCCCTACGTGTGCCTCGCGTTCTTCGTGCTGGGACACGTGTGGCGCTACCGCTACGACAAGTTCGGGTGGACGACGCGCTCCTCGCAGCTCTACGAGTCACGCCTGCTGCGCTGGGCGAGCCCGATGTTCCACTTCGGGATCCTGTTCGTGTTCCTCGGGCACGTCATGGGCCTGGGCATCCCGAAGTCGTGGACGACGGCCGTGGGGATCACGGACGCGATGTATCACTTCTTGGCGATCTCGATCGGGACCGTCGCGGGGGTGTGCACCGTGGTCGGGATGGTCCTGCTGATCTACCGGCGCCGGACGGTCGGGCCCGTGTTCTCGGCGACCACGCGCATGGACAAGTTCATGTACCTCGTGCTCGCGATCGTCATCGTGCTCGGGATGTGGAACACGATCGCCGGGTCGATCCTCAACCTCGGGGGGCACTACGACTACCGCGACGGGGTCTCGGTGTGGTTCCGCGGGATCTTCCGGCTCGAGCTGCACCCCGAGCTCATGGTGGGCGCCCCGATCGGGTTCCAGCTGCACGGTCTTGCCGCGATGTTCCTGTTCGCGCTGTGGCCCTTCACGCGCCTCGTGCACGTGTTCTCGGTCCCGCTCGGGTACCTCTTCCGGCCCTACGTCGTCTACCGCTCGCGGGACCGGCGGCTCGGGACGCACCCGACGAGGCGGGGGTGGGACCGGGTGAGCGCGGCGCCTCGCCCGCCCGGCAAGCAGCGGCGCTGACCTTTCGTCCGGGGCGCGGGTGCCTCGAGCCTCAGGGCTCGACGACGCGCGCGACGCAGGTGTGCGGGGCGGCGAACGGGACGAGCTCGGCCCGCGCGCCGGGCCGGACGCGGTCGAGCGTGCCCTGGATGAGCCCGAGGTGGGCACCGCACACGACGTCGGTGTGCTCGCGCGCGAGCGGGCCGAAGGGGCAACGGCGCAGCAGGATCGTCGCGTCGTCGTCGGCGAGCTCGGGCGCGAAGCCCGTGCGGCGCAGGACGGCGAGCACCTCGTCGATCGCCTCGGGAACGTCTGCGGCGGGTGCGCAGGCCTCCCAGCTGGCCCAGCGCCTGCCCGCGGCGATCGCCTCGCCGTGGCCGCCGAGCGTCTCGAGCTGCGCCGCGAGCACCGCGGCGAGGCGCGCGTAAGACTCCTCGGGCTCGTACACCTCGGTCGCGGTGAACAGGTCGCGCGGGCGACCACGCGTGCCACGCCGCTCCGTCGTGCGCTCGACCTTGCCCTCGCGCACGAGCACCTCGAGGTGGCCACGCACGGTGTTGGGGTGCAGGTCGAGCTCGCGTGCGATCGACTCGACGCCGAGGGGCTCTCGGCCGCGCAGGAACGCGAGCAGGGCCGCTCGTCGGGCGCCCGGGGCCCGCGGGTTCGTCGCGTGCTGCGAGGGGATCGGCACGGCTTGAGTTTTCACCATGTCAGGTGTAGAAATCAAGCGGCGCCGGACGGGCGTCGCAGGTCTACCCCGGGAGCAGCGATGAGCGAGACGACCACGCAGGAGTCCACCCAGACCTCGGGCGGCTGCGGCTGCGGAGGGTGCGGCTGCGGCGGCGGGCAGGCGAGCGCGAGCGAGGGGCTCCAGATCGTCGCCCCGGGCCCCGAGCAGGTCCAGGTCGGTGACCTCGACGTGCGTGGTCTGCCGCGCGAGGAGCGCCACGCGAAGATCTTCGGTGCCTTCGGCGAGCTCGCCCCGGGGGAGTCCTTCGTGCTCGCGAACGACCACGACCCCGTGCCGCTGCGCGCAAAGCTCGAGACGGTGCACCTCGGTGAGCTCGGCTGGGAGTACCTCGCGCAGGGTCCCGAGGTGTGGCGCGTGCAGATCAGCAAGGTCACGTGCTGCTGACCTAGCCCTCGACCTCCTCGGGCGCAACCTGCTCGCCCGCCGAGAGGTGGCGCAGCTCGCGCCAGATGGCCACGACGAAGACGGCCGAGCCCGCGAAGGCGTACCAGAACGGCGCTGTCACGCCCCACTGCTCGGCGAGCGCCCCGCCGATCACCGAGCCGACCACGAGACCGCCGAACACGCCCACGAGGTTGACCGAGTTGACCCGCCCCTGGAGCTCGGTGGGCACGACGCGCTGACGGATCGTGACCGAGGTCGTGCCCCACACGAAGGCGTGCGCGCCGAACACGAAGAAGATCGGCATCGCGACCCAGGCGCTGCTCGTCAGTGCGAGCCCGAGGTGCGTGAAGGTCTCGATCACGAGACCCGCGCGCATGATGTTCGTGAGCGAGACGTGCCGCGTGAGCCAGCTGTAGGCGAGGATCCCGAGCAGCCCGCCCGCGGCCTGGACCGTGGTGACGAGGCCGAAGCCGACCTCGCCGAGCCCGAGGTGGCGCGTCGCATAGAGCACGAGCACCGACCACGCCGCGCCGAAGGTCAGGTTGAAGATGAAGATCGTCGCGACGAGCGTGCGCACCGCGCCGTGCCGCATGGCCCAGCCGAATCCCTCGACGATGTCGTGACGAAGCTTTCCGCGCTCCTCGCGCCCCGTGCGGTGCGGGGGCAGCTGGAGGCGGCCGACGAGCACTGTCGCGAGCCCCACGAGGATCGCCTGGCTCGCGAACGGCACGACCATGCCGAGCGTGAAGAGCGCCGCACCGAGCGGAGGACCGGCGAGCTGGTTGAGGGTGACGAAGCCCGCCTGGAGCCGCGCGTTGCCCACGAGGATGTCCTCGCGGCTCACGAGCATCGGCAGCAACGTGCTCGCGGCGTTGTCGACGAACACCTCGCTCGTGCCGAGGAGGAGCAGCGCGCCGAGGACGATCCCGATCGAGACGTGCCCCGTGAGCATCGCGAGGCTCAGCACCGCGAGCACGAGCACGCGCAGCGCGTTGCCGACGAGCACGATGCGGCGCCGGTCGAGGCGGTCGGAGATCGCTCCGGCGAGCAGGCCGAAGGCGAGCGGGGGGAGCCACTGGACCGTCGCGCCGAGGGCGACGAGGCGCGCGTCCTGCGTGAGCGCCGCAAGCACGAGCGGGCCGGCCGCCATCGCGACGCCGTCGCCGAGGTTCGACACCCACGAGGAGCCCACGAGCCAGCGGAAACTGGTGCCGAGGCGTTCGGGGAAGAGACGGTCGACGAGGGTGCGCACGAGGACGAGACTCTACGCCCGCCCGCGCGGACCGGTCACGGCGATTCTCCGCGCAGGGCCGGCCCGCAGCGGTTCACGCCGAGACGGTGAAGCTCGCGCTCAGGAGGTCCTCCTCGCGCGAGGAGGGGCCCACGAGGAGGGCGAACTCGCCCGGGTCCACGATGCGGCGCTCGTGCGCGTCGACGATCGTGCAGGCCGCGACGGGCAGCTCGATCTCGACCGTGCGTGTCTCGCCCGGGGCGAGCTCGACCTGGGCGTAGGTCTTGAGCTCCTTGCTCGCCCAGGTCACGGGTGTCACGACGTCGCGCACGTAGACCTGCACAGTCTCGAGCGTGGGGCGCGACCCGGTGTTGGCGATCGTCACGCGCGCCCGGACGTCGTCGTCGCGGGAGAGCTCGGTGCGCTCGAGGTCGAGGTCCGAGTACTCGACCCTCGTGTAGCTCAGGCCCTCGCCGAAGGCGAAGGGCGGGCGCTGCGTGAGGTCGGCGTAGCGCGTCCCGTGCTGGCCCGGGATCTGGTGGTAGAAGACCGGCTGCTGGCCCACGTGCGCCGCGAAGGAGATCGGCAGCCGGCCCGTGGGCTCGATGAGGCCGAGCACGAGCTCGGCGATCGCCCGGCCGCCCGCCATGCCGGGGTTCGCGGCCCAGATGATCGCGTTCGCACGGTGCGCCGAGGGCGGCAGGACGAGGGGCTTGGAGGCCATGAGCACGACGACGAAGGGTGTGCCGCTCGCGGCGAGCGCGTCGAGGAGAGCGACCTGACCCCCGAGCAGCTCGAGGGTCGCGGTCGACCTGGTCTCGCCCACGAGGTCGATGCAGTCGCCGACGACGGCCACCACGAGGTCGGCGTCCTTCGCTGCGGCGACGGCCTCGGCGAGCTGGCCCTCGTCGACGGGCGCGCTCGTCGCGACGTGGGGGCGTGGCTGGCCGTCGGGGAAGAGCTCGCCGTCGGGGTTGGGGCCGAGCACGACGATGTCCGCGCCGCGCGCGTGCGTCACGGTCCAGCCCTCGGGCGCGAGGCGCTCGAAACCGTCCTTGACGGTCCAGGTGAGCTCGCGCGGGTGACCCTCGGGGAGCCAGTCGGCCTGGCCCGAGCTGCCGGCCCAGTCGCCGAGCTGGGCGTGCTGGTCGTCGGCGTTCGGGCCGACGACGGCGATCCGCCTCGCCTCGCGTGCGCCCGTCGCCCGGCCGTCGGCGTCGGCCACGAGACCGCCGCCGAGGGGGAGCGTCCCGTCGTTCGCCAGGAGCACGAGCGAACGGCGCGCGACCTCGAGGTTGAGCGCGGCATGCGCGGGGGCGTGGATCACGGCACGCTGGCGCTCGACGTCGGGGTGGCGCGGGTCCTCGAAGAGCCCGAGCTCGAGCTTGAGGGTCAGGATGCGCGCGACCGCCGCGTCGATCTGCTGCTCGGTGATCATGCCGCGGCGCACGGCCTCCTGGGCGCCCGTGAAGAACTGGGGCGTCGTCATGATCATGTCGTTCCCCGCGTCGACCGCGGCGGCCGCGGCGTGCGTGTGGTCGGGCATGATGTGCTGCTCCCAGACCATGCGGCCCACGTTGTCCCAGTCGGTCACGAGCATGCCCGTGTAGCCCCACTCGCCGCGCAGCACGTCGTCGAGGAGCCACTTGTTGATCGTGATGGGCACACCGTCCATCGACTGGTAGCCGAGCATGAAGGTTGCGCAGCCTTCCCGTGCGACGCGCTCGAAGGGTGGGAGGAACCACGAGCGCAGCTTGCGCCGGGAGATGTCTGCCTCGGAGGCGTCGCGCCCGCCCTGGGTCTCGGAGTAGCCCGCGAAGTGCTTGGCCGTCGCGAGGATCGCGGTCGGGTCGTCGAGTCCTTCGCCCTGGTAGCCGCGCACCATCGCCGAGGCGAGCTCGCCGAGCAGGTGCGGGTCCTCGCCGAAGGTCTCGCTCACGCGGCCCCAGCGCAGGTCGCGCGTGATGCACAGCACGGGGGAGAAGGTCCAGTGGATCCCGGTCGCGGCGGCCTCGACCGCCGTCACGCGCGCGACCTGCTCGAGCAGGCCGGCGTCCCAGCTCGCGGCCATGCCGAGCTGGGTCGGGAAGATCGTCGCGCCCTCCCAGAAGGAGTGGCCGTGGATGCAGTCCTCGGCGACGAGCAGCGGGATGCGCAGCCGGGTCTGCGCGGCGAGCTCGTGGGCTCGGCGCACGTTCTCGGGGGAGGCGTGCAGGATCGAGCCCACGTGGAGCTCGGTCACGAGGTGGTCGACGCCCTCCTTCGCGTTGAGCTGGAGCATCTGGCCGACCTTCTCGGCCAGGGTCATGCGAGCGAGCAGGTCGCTCACGCGCTCGGCGACGGTCCGGCTGGGGTCGAGGTAGCTCACGTGGGTCCTCCCGCTGCGACGGCGCAGCATCTCGAATCGATTCGAACGGCTCTCGCGCGGCACTCTACGACACATCGGCCGCCGCGTGGGAGCGATTCCGCGGCGGACCGACGTCCCTTGACCCCCGGGGGGCGGGGTCGTTGACTGGAGACGTGCGTGCACGGTGGTGGGAGTGAACGGCCTGTTCGGGAGCGTCCTGCTCGTGCTCGCCTTCGTCCTGCTCGGCGGGGTCTTCGCGGGGACCGAGATCGCGCTCGTGTCGCTCCGGGACTCCCAGCTCGACCGTCTCGCGCGGCGAGGTCGACGCGGACGGCGGGTCGCCTCGGTCGCGCGCGACCCGAACCGCTTCCTCGCCGCGGTCCAGATCGGTGTCACGGTGGCCGGGTTCTTCTCGGCGGCCTTCGGCGCAGCGACGATCGCCCCGCACGTGACCCCGCTCCTCGAGCGGCTCGGGCTGGGTCAGGCCGCGGCCGAGACGACCGCGCTCGTCGCGCTCACCCTCGTGATCGCCTACGTCTCGCTCGTGCTCGGCGAGCTCGTCCCCAAGCGGATCGGCCTGCAGCGGGCCGAGCAGGTCGCGCTCGTGGTCGCCCCGCCGCTCGACCGCTTCGCCCGCCTCGCGCGGCCCGTGATCTGGCTGCTCTCGCGCTCGACCGACGCGGTCGTGCGGCTCCTCGGGAGCGACCCCGAGGCGCGCGGTGAGGCGATCTCCCTCGAGGAGGTGCGCGAGCTTGTGCTCGGCCACCAGGGGCTCCCCGACGACGAACGGCGCCTCCTGCACGACGTGTTCGACGCGGGCGACCGCACGCTCGCAGAGATCATGCGGCCACGCGGCGAGGTCGAGTTCGTGCGCGCCGACCTCCCCCTCGACGAGGCGCGGGTCCACCTCGCTGCCTCGCGCTTCTCCCGCTTCCCGGTCACGGGCGAGGGCTTCGACGACGTGCTCGGGTACGTGCACGTGCGGTCCCTGCTCGACCCGCCCGCGACCGGCACCGTGCGCGACGTCATGCGTCAGATCCCGTTCTTCCCGGGCACCGCGCCGCTCCTGCCGACGCTCGCGACGCTCCGCCGGGAGGGCGCGCACATCGCGGTCGTGGTCGACGAGCATGGGGGCACGGACGGGATCGTGACGCTCGAGGACCTGCTCGAAGAGCTCATCGGCGAGATCTGGGACGAGCACGACGAGGTGCGTCCCAGCACGCGCCTCGACGCCGAGGGCCTCGTGCTCGACGCGGCGCTGACGATCGAGGAGTTCGCCGAGCGGACCGGGGTCGAGCTCGCCGACGGACCGTACGAGACGCTCGGTGGGTACGTCGTCTCCCGGCTCGGTCGCCTCGCCGTCGTCGGTGACGAGGTCGCGACGGGTGCCGTGCGGCTCGTCGTCGTCGCGGCCGACCCGCGGCGCGTGCGCGAGGTCAGGGTGCTCCCAGAACCTGCCGTCACCCGAGCCGAGGACGACGCGACCGGCTCACGGTGAGCGCGGGGCCGGCTGGCGCTCGTCCTCATCCTGCTCGCGGCGGATCACGCTGACCATGCCGTTGGGCTCGATGAACGCGCGGTGCACCTCGCCGGGGTCGGTGATGCCGTGCAGCCGCAGCTGGCTGAGCACCTCGTCGCGCGTCATGAACTCGCGCCGCAGGACGTGGCGGTCGAACGTGCCGTCGCGGATGATCGCCTTCGGCCGGGCCTTCAGGAGGCGGTCCAGCCGGGGCCACCGACCTCGCGCTGACCCACGATCCGCATCGCGACGATCAGGGCAAGGAAGACGATCGTGCCTCGGGCGACGAGCTCGGGCGCCGACACGGTCGGCGCGAACATCTCGATCCATCCAGTCATGGCGACCTCCTGACCGACACCTTGCGCGAGCGCGCGCATGCCCGCATCCCGGCCGGCCACGCCGAGTGCTTCCACGAGCGCGCCCGAACCGCTATCGTTGGCATACCAACGAATCGGCAAGGACGCCTTCGAGGAGGACATCGTGCAGCAGATGGACGGCACCGCCGACACCCCCGAGCTCCAGCAGCTCTACGCGGACTTCGAGGCCGAGCACCTCGCGCCGCTGTGGACCCAGCGCGACGACCTCATGCCGATGGTCCCGTCGCCCAAGGCCGTGCCCCACGTGTGGCGCTGGAAGGCCCTGTTCGACATCGCGGAGCGCTCGGGTCGCCTCGTGCCCGTGGGCCGCGGGGGCGAGCGCCGCGCGATGGGCCTGGCCAACCCCGGCCTGCCCGGGACCGCGTACGCGACCCCCACCCTGTGGTGCGCGATCCAGTACCTCGGCGGGCACGAGACCGCGCCCGAGCACCGGCACTCCCAGAACGCCTTCCGCTTCGTCGTCGAGGGTGAGGGCGTGTGGACGGTCGTCAACGGCGACCCCGTCGCGATGCGCCGCGGGGACCTCCTGCTGACCCCGGGCTGGAACTTCCACGGCCACCACAACGACACCGACCAGCCCATGGCGTGGATCGACGGCCTCGACGTGCCGTTCTCGCACTACGCCGACGTCGGCTTCTTCGAGTTCGGCTCGGAGCGCGTGACGGACGAGGCCTCGCCCGACGTCTCGCGGTCCGAGCGGCTGTGGGCCCACCCCGGCCTGCGCCCGCTCTCGGGGCTCGACGACCTGTCGAGCTCGCCGCTCGCCGCCTACCGGTGGGAGCACACCGACCGCGCGCTCGCCGAGCAGCTCGCGCTCGAGGACGAGGGCCACCCCGCGACCGTCGAACCCGGGCACGCCGCGATCCGCTACACGAACCCCACGACGGGCGGCGACGTCATGCCGACGATCCGCTGCGAGTTCCACCGCCTGCGCGCGGGCGCCGAGACTGCGACGCGGCACGAGGTGGGTTCCTCGGTGTGGCAGGTGTTCGAGGGGCAGGGCACGGTCGTGCTCGGCGAGACCGAGCACCGCCTCGAGAAGGGCGACCTGTTCGCCGTGCCGAGCTGGGTCGCCTGGTCGCTGCACGCCGACACCCAGCTCGACCTGTTCCGGTTCAACGACGGGCCGATCATCGACCGTCTCAAGTTCACGCGCACCTACGTCCCGGGCGAGCGCATCGAGGAGATCCAGTGAGGCTTGCAACCCTGCGTCTGACCGAGGGCACCGTCGCGGTACGGCTCGAGGACGACGACACCGCCGTCGAGATCACGGGCGTGCCCGACGTCGGCGCGCTGCTCGCCGCGGACGACTGGCGCGAGCTGGCCGCGGCCGCGGACGGCACCCGCCACACGGACCTCGCGCCCGAACGCTGGGCACCGCCCGTGCTGCGCCCCGGCAAGATCGTGTGCGTCGGCCTCAACTATCGCAACCACATCCTCGAGATGGGGCGCGAGCTGCCGAGCCACCCGACGTTGTTCGCGAAGTTCGCCGAGGCGCTCGTGGGGCCTTTCGACCCGATCACGCTGCCCGCGCACGCGGGCGAGGCCGTCGACTGGGAGGGCGAGGTCGCCGTCGTCGTCGGCCGCACCGCGCGCAAGGTCGACGAGGCGGGGGCGCGCGAGGCGATCGCGGGCTACGCCGTGCTCAACGACGTCACGATGCGCGACTACCAGTACCGCACGACGCAGTGGCTGCAGGGCAAGACCTTCGAGGCGAGCACGCCGTTCGGGCCGTGGCTCACGGTCGACGCCGGGCTCGCGGGCGAGCTCAGCACCCACCTCGACGGCGAGCAGGTCCAGCGCACCCCGGTCGACGACATGGTCTTCGACCCCGTCGCGCTCGTCGAGTACATCTCGCACATCGTGACGCTCGCCCCCGGAGACGTCATCGCGACCGGGACGCCGGGCGGCGTCGGGCACGCTCGCAAGCCTGCGCGCTACCTCGCGCCGGGCAACGAGCTCACGACGACGGTCACGGGTCTGGGCACGCTGCGCAACCGCGTCGTCGCGGAGGACTGACGTGGCTGCGCGCACCGACCGCACGCAGGACCCCGAGATCCGGGCCGCGCTCCTGACCGCACGGCGCGGACAGGCGTACTTCTCGCGCAAGCTCGCCGAGCTGCGCGACCACGAGCTCGACGCGCCGTCCCTCCTGCCGGGGTGGACGCGGCGCCACGTGATCGCGCACGTCGGGCTCAACGCGCGCGCGCTCACCCGCCTCACCGAGTGGGCCGCGACGGGTGTCGAGACCCCGATGTACGACTCGCCCGAGGCACGTGACGCCGAGATCGAGTTCGCCGCGACCCTGCCCACGCGCGCGCTGCGTCACCTCTCGGCGCACGCCGCGGTGCACCTCGACGTCGAGTGGCGCGACCTCGCGCCCGAGGCGTGGGACGCGACCGTCCGCACCGCGCAGGGACGCGACGTGCCCGCGAGCGAGACCGTGTGGATGCGCACCCGCGAGGTGTGGATCCACGCGGTCGACCTCGACAACGGCGGTTCGTTCCGGCACTTCCCGGCCGAGCTCGTCGACGCCCTGCTCACCGACGTCGAGCGCGTCTGGCGTCGCAAGCACGACGGTCCGCTCCCCGTGCTCGAGCCGACCGACCGCCCGGGGGCCACGACCGAGGACACCGGAGGAATCCGCGTGCGCGGCCGGGCGGCCGACCTCGCGCGCTGGGCGACCGGGCGCGGGGGAGCGGCGCTGCTCGAGCGGGTCGGGGGCGGCGAGCTTGGCGAACCGCCCGGCTGGCTCTGACCGCGCGTCACGCATGCAGGGACACGAGCCGCTCGTGCACGATGGACGCGTGCCCCAGGTGCCGATCGACCTCGCCCACCACACGGGCTTCCTCGTGCGCCGTGCCCAGCAGGCGCACCTCGCGGTCTGGGCGCGCGAGGTCGGCACGGGCCTGACGAACGTCCAGTTCGGCGTGCTCAACGTGCTCGCACGCCTCGGTGACGCGAGCCAGCGCGAGCTCGGCGACGCCCTCGACCTCGACCGCTCGACCGTCGCCGGGCTCGTCGCACGGCTCGAGTCGCGTGGCCTCGTCGAACGCGGGCGCGCGCCCGCGGACCGGCGACGCAACGTCGTGCGCCTGAGCCCCGAGGGGCGCGACACGCTCGCGCGGCACGCGGATGCTGCGGCGCGCGTCGACACGGCCCTCACGGCGAGCCTGAGCGACGCCGAGCGGGCAAGCCTCCAGCGACTGCTGACCAAGGTGCTCGACGCGACGACGCCGCGGGGGAGCGACACCCCGGGAACCGCGAGGTCCTGAGCCCCGGCCGGGCACGGTCACCCGATCCGGGATGCACCGAGGCCTGGGCCACGCGATCGCGTGACCCAGGCCTCGTCGTCTCGCGCGCCGTGCGCGAGCAGGTTGCAGGCTCGCCTACCTGACGAGCTCGCCGCGCTTTGCCCGCTGGATCTGCTCGTACACATGGGTGCGCAGCTCGGTGAAGCGCGGGAGCGCGCGGGTCGAGAGCTGGTCGCGCTCGGCGGGCAGGTCGATCGCGAGGTCCTCCTGGATCGTCGTCGGCGAGTTCGTGAGCATGAGCACACGCTCGCCGAGGTAGACCGACTCGTCGATGTCGTGCGTGACGAACAGCACGGTCACGCCGAGGTCCTGCCACACCCGGCGCACGAGGTCCTCGAGGTCCGCCCGGGTCTGGGCGTCGACCGCGGCGAAGGGCTCGTCCATGACGAGCACCTCGGGCTGGTAGGCGACCGCGCGAGCGATCGCGACGCGCTGCTGCATGCCGCCCGAGAGCTGCCACGGGTACTTGTGCATCGCGTGCCCGAGGCCGACCTCCTCGACCGCACGCTCGACCGCAGCCGTGCGCTCGGCCTTGCCGATGCCCTGTGCCCGCAGGGGGAGGGCGACGTTGTCCGCGACAGTGAGCCAGGGGTAGAGCGAGCGCCCGTACTCCTGGAAGACCACGGCCATCTTCTTGGGCGGTGCGGTGACCTCAGCGCCGTCGAGGCGGACCGAGCCGGAGGTCGGGGCGAGGAGCCCCGAGAGGCACTTGAGCAGGGTCGTCTTGCCGCAGCCCGAGGGCCCGACGATGCACACGAGCTCGCCGGCGTGCACGTCGAAGGTGATCGAGCCGATCGCCTCGACGGGACCCGTCGCGCTCGCGTAGGTCTTCTTGAGCTCCTTGACGGACAGCAGGGGGGCCTTGTCAGCCACGCGACACCTCTCTCGAGCCGTGGTACCAGTGCAGGACTCGTCGCTCGACGAGCTGGAAGATCGCGGCGACCGCGACCCCGACGATGCCGAGCAGCACGATGCCGCTCCACATCTCGGCGATCATGTACTGCCGCTGGAAGAACAGGATCTGGTAGCCGAGCCCTGAGGACGCGGCGAACATCTCCGAGATGACCATGAGGATGAGCCCGATCGACAGGCACAGCCGCACACCGGCCATGATCTGCGGGCTCGCGGCCGGCAGGACGAAGTAGCGGTACGCGAGCGCACCACGGATCCGGTAGGAGCGGGAGGTGTCGGTCAGGACGGGGTCCATCGCGCGCACGCCCTCGATCGTGTTGAGCAGGACGGGCCACACGCTCCCCGAGACGATCACGGCGAGCTTCATCGAGTCGTCGATCCCGAGGATGAGCATGATGACCGGGACGAGCGCGACGGGCGGGATCGCCCGGAAGAACTCGAGCATCGGCTCGAGGAGCGAGCGCAGCCACGGGGTCGCTCCGATCGCGGTCCCCGCGACGATGCCGATGACGATCGACAGCACCACGCCGATCGCGAAGCGACCGAGGCTCGGCAGGACGTGCTTGGTCATCGTGGCCCCCGTGAGCCACGTCGAGGTGAACGCGTCGAACACCTTGCCCGGCGTCGGGAAGTACAGGTTCTGCGTGCCCTGGGTCGCGAGCGCCCACGCGAGCACGAGGAGGATCGGGACGCCGACGGCGAGGCCGACCGACACGAGCGAGCGGCGCACCGCGGGCATCACTGCACCCCTTCCTTGCGCACGGACGGGTGCCAGTGCAGCAGACGGCGTTCGGCGTACCGGGTCCCGAGGTTGACCACGAGCCCGAGGAGGCCCGTCACGAGGACGAGCGCGTACAGGCCCGGGACGTCGGGCGCGGAGCGGTACAGGTCGATCTGGCGGCCGAGCCCCGGGTTCTTGATGATGAGCTCGGCGGTGATCGTCAGCACGAGCGCGATCGACGCGGCGAGGCGGAAGCCCGTGATGACGTAGGGCAGGGCCGTCGGGAGCACGAGGTGGCGCAGTCGCTGACGGCGCTTGAGGCCGAAGCTGCGCGCGGTGTCCTGGGCGACGGTGTCGACGTCCGCGATGCCGTAGAGCACCTGGATGAACACCTGCCAGAACGGGGCGTAGACGACCACGACGAGCGCCGCCTCGCGGGACAGCCCGGCGAGCAGGATCGCGAGCGGGATGATCGCGACCGAGGGGATCGGGCGCAGGAACTCGACGGTCGTGTGGGTCGCGCGGCGCAGGAAGGGGACGAGGCCGACGACGGCCCCGAGGACGATCGCGGCGACGGTCGCGATCGCGAGCCCGAGGGCCCAGGTCAGGAGCGTGTCACCGAAGGCGGACCAGAACTTCGGCTCGCCGAGCTCGGCGACGAGGCGGGCGGCCGTCGTGGTGAACGGGGGGACGTACTTGGGGTCGACGACGCCCGTGCGGGCGACGACCTCCCAGGTCACCATGAAGCCGAGCACGCCCAGGACTCCCAGGACGGGCCTGATGGTGCGCATGCGGTCACGTCCTGCGGGTCGGGGGTGCGCGGGCTGGGCGTCACCCGAAGGGGATTGCGGGGCGGTGCCCGCCCCGCCCCGCGAGAGCGTGTCTCGTGGGGCGGGGTCGGTCACCATGGGACGAGGATGCATCACTCGGCGACGAGCGCGTCGAGGTCGGGTGCCTCGTCGAAGAAGCCGTGCTCGATCGCGAGGTCCGCGAGGCTCTGCAGGACGTCACGGTCGATCTCGGTCGTGAAGTGCGGGAGGGGCAGACCCTGCGCCGCCGGCTCGGGCAGCGACATCTCGTCGACGAGGGACTGGCGCACGAGGTCGTCGTTCTGCTCGGCCCACGAGAAGGCCTCGGCCAGGGCGGCGACGAACTCCGAGACGAGCGCAGGCTCGTGCTGGTAGCGGTCACCCGTCGTCTGGACCACGAGGGTCGGCAGACCCGGGATCGTCGCCTGGTAGGGGTAGACGACCTTCGCGCCGCCGGCCCCGACGATCATCGAGACGAAGGGCTCGGGGACCCACGCGGCGTCGATGTTGTTCGCCTCGAGCTGCGCCTGGGCGTCCGGGAAGGCGACCTCGACGAACTCGATCGTCGCGGGGTCACCGCCGTCCTGGGCGACCGCGGCCATGATCGTCAGGTCGCCCGCGGCGCCGAGGGAGTTCACCGCGACGCGCTTGCCCGCGAGCTCGGCGGGCTTGGTGATGTTGCTCCCGGGCGCGGAGACGACCGCGTTGATGTCGTCACCGGTCGCGTAGCTCTCGGCGTAGTTGGCGATGATCTTGACGTCGAGGCCCTGGAGGATCGCCCGCATCGCGCCGAACGGCTGACCGACCATGAAGTCGACCTCGCCGTTGAGCAGGGCTGGCATCGCCTGCGCGCCACCCTGGATCGGCTGGATCGTGACGTCGAAGCCGTGCTCCTCGAAGATCCCGGCCGAGACGGCCGCCCACAGGGGAGCGGTCTCGCTGATGGGCAGCGCGCCGACGGTCACGGGCACGAGCTCGCCCGACGGCGAGGTGGTCTCACCTGCGGGCTCTGTCGTCTCCTGGGCAGCGGGTTCGGTCGTGGGCTCGGGGGTCGCGTTGCCGGACCCGTTGCTCGAGCATCCGACCAGCGCGAGCGACAGCGCCGCGAGCGCCGTCAGCATGACTGGGCGACGGTTCATGAGTTCCTCAATTCTTCGTTGAACTGATTGACGTGAGCCGCCGATCGCGGTGTGACGGCGACGATGCATGACACTTGTCCGGCAATCGTGCAGGTCAATGTCACGTATGTCAATGACCGTCGTCGTTTCGTCGCCGTCCCGTGACCTGCGATACTCGCGCCCATGTCCACGACCGAGCGGTCGAGCGTCCGGCGTCGCCCCGAGCAGCTGCTGCTCGCGTTCTTCGGCGAGCTCGTCGCGGGCCGCGGGCTCGGGCCCGTCCCCACCGCGGTGCTCATCGACGTGCTCGGTGACCTCGGGGTCGGCCAGGCCGCGACGCGGGCGACCCTGCAGCGCATGGCGGGCCGCGGGCTGCTCGAGCCGGTGCGCTCGGGGCGGACGGTGTCCTACCTGCTGACCGAGGAGTCCGAGCGGGTCCTGCTCGACGCGCGTGACCGCGTCTTTGCCCTCGACCCCTTCGCCCCGCACGGCGAGGGGTGGACCCTCGTGTCATTCTCGGTCCCCGAGGCGCGGCGCGACGTGCGCCACCGCGTGCGCGCGCAGCTGACGTGGGCGGGCTTCGGCCTGCTGCGCGACGGGCTGTGGATCGCGCCGGGGGAGGTCGACGTGCGCCGCACGCTCGGTCCCGAGCTCGAGGCGCTCAGCGCCGACGGTCTCGAGCTGCTCGCCTTCCGTGCGGTCGAGGTCGAGGGCTTCTCGGTCGCCGGTGTCGTCACGAGCGCGTGGCGCGTCGGGGAGATCAGGGCCCGGCACGAGGGTTTCCAAGCGCGGTGGGCCGTGCCGGGTGACGAGCCCTCGTCACCGCTCGCGCGCGTCACGGCGCTCGTCGCGGACTGGCTCGACCTGCTGCGCCACGCCCCGCCGCTGCCCGCCGAGCACCTGGGCGCGGACTGGCCCGCGCGCGCGTCTGTCGAGGCCTTCCGGCGCGAGCACGCACTTCTCGTGGGCCCTGCGGGGTCTGCTCTGCGCGCACGCCTGACCACCTGACGTTCGACAACATTCTGACGCGCGTCACGAATCTGCTTGACGTTCTCGTGCGGGCGAGGCACGATCGCTCTCGACGCCGTCGACGACGACGGCGCACCGCCCCCGAGGATGTGAGCAGTGGCAGACGCACCCCCGACCGAGCTGAGCTCGGCCAACTTCGCGAGCGTGTGGGACGACGTCGCGCGGGCCGTCCCCGAGCGCGTCGTCGTGCATGCCGAGGGTCGCGACGTGACCTACCGGGAGTTCGAGGACCTCGCGGCCCGCCTCGCTGCGACCTTCGCCGCGCATGGTCTTGGCGTCGACTCGACCGTCGCGATCTTCATGTACAACCGGCTCGAGTACCTCGCGACGCTCTACGCGGCCTTCAAGATCGGCGCGATCCCGGTCAACATCAACTTCCGCTACCAGGGGGCCGAGCTCGCCGAGCTGCTCGTCGCCTCACGCCCCTCGGCGCTCGTGTACCCCACGAGCCTCGTGGGACCCGTGCGCGACGCCGCGCGCATCGTCGACCTTCCCGAGCTCGTGCTCGCGGTCCCCGACGACGCCGCCCCGGTCGAGCTCGGCGCCCCGTTCGCGAGCGCGCTCGAGACCGAGCCGCTCGCGCCGCGCGAGCTCGGCCCCGAGCACAAGATCTTCATGTTCACGGGCGGCACGACGGGCCGGCCCAAGGCCGTCGTGTGGACGCACGGCAACCTCTTCGACTCCCAGCAGTTCTCGATCTACGGCTCGCTGCCCGTCGAGGCGCCCCGGACCCTCGACGAGGTGACCGCGATCGCCGCGCGCGACGACCTGGCGCGCACCGTGTGCCTCCCGCTCCCGCCGATGATGCACGCGACCGCCCTGTTCAACGTCATGAACGCGCTCGTGCTCGGCGGGACCGTCGTCTTCCTCTCCTCGGCCCGCTTCGACCCGCTCGCGGCGCTGCGCGCGATCGAGGAGCACGAGGTCACGCGACTCATCGTCGCGGGGAACGCCGTCGTCGGCCCGCTCGTCGACGCGCTCGAGTCCGACGAGGGTCGCACGATCGACATCAGCGGCCTGGGGACCGTCCTGAGCTCGGGGATGGTGTGGTCGGACGAGCTCAAGGCCCGCCTGCTCGAGCGGGCCCCGCGCGCGACCCTCGTCGACATCTTCGGCTCGAGCGAGGGCGGGCCGTTCGCGTACGGCGTCGTGCGCGGGCCCGAGGACCTGCCGAGCCGGCCGCGGCTCGCGCCGGGATGCGTCGTGCTCGACGCCGAGCGGCGCGAGGTCCAGGACGAGGTCGGCGCGACGGGCGTGCTCGCCTACCGCGGCGCGATGCCGCTCGGCTACCACGAGGACCCCGAGCGCACCGCACAGACCTACCCCGTGATCGACGGCGTGCGCCACGTCATGCCCGGTGACTGGGTCCGCGTGCTTGGGGACGGCTACGTCGAGCTCCTCGGGCGCGGCTCGGGTGTGATCAACACCGGAGGGGAGAAGGTGTTCCCCGGCGAGGTCGAGGAGGTCCTCCTCGAGATCCCCGAGGTCGTCGACGCCGCCGTCCTCGGGCTCCCCGACGAGCGCTGGGGCGAGGTCGTGACCGCGCTCGTCAAGCTCGCGCCGGGGGCGACCCTGAGCCCCGAGGACGTCCGCGCGCGGGTCGGCGAGCACCTCGCGGGGTACAAGAAGCCACGCCACGTGATCCTCGTCGACGAGCTCGAGCGCAGCCCGAGCGGAAAGCTCGACATGCGTCGCCTGCGCGCCCAGGCCGCCGCCCATGCCCAGAACAACCCCCCGACCGGCAGGACACCATGAAGCTTCGCAACGCCTTCATCCCCTTCGGGATGAGCTGGACCTCTCCCTTCGCCAAGTGGCAGGGTCCGCTCGCCGAGATCAACAGTCTCGACCTCGCGCTCGACGTGACCGAGCGGGCGCTCGCCGAGCGCGACCTGCCCGCGAGCGAGATCACCGAGTGGGCGCTCGGCTGCACCGTGCCCCAGCAGACCGGGTTCTACGGCGTGACGCTCGTCTCGCGACGGCTCGGCGCGGGCGCGTACGCAGGCCCGTGGATCGCGCGGGCCTGCGCGACCTCGGCCGCCGTCGTCGAGCACCTCGCGGCGCAGGTCGAGACCGGTGCGCACGAGCTCACGATCGGGGTCGTGACCGACCGGACGAGCAACGGCCCGCTCATGGCGTGGAGCAGCGCGACGCGACCGGGCGGGGCGCCCGTGACCGAGCACTGGGTCCTCGACCCGATGAAGCTCGACCCCACGACGGGCCAGAGCATGAACGACACCGCAGAGAACACCGCGGCCGCAGCGGGCTTCACGCGCGAGCAGGTCGACGAGGTCACGCTGCTGCGCCACGAGCAGTACCGCTCGACGCTCGCGGACGACCGCGCGATCCAGCGCGAGTACATGGTCCCTGTGCGCATCCCGCTGCGCAAGGGCGAGGACTGGCTCGCCGAGGACCACGGCGTCTTCCCGACCACGGCCGAGGGGCTCGCGCGCCTTGCCCCCGTGAAGCCGGGCGGGGTCGTGACCTACGGTGCGCAGACGCACCCCGCGGACGGGTGCGCGGGCGTCGTCGTCGCGAGCCGCGACCGCGCGCGCGAGCTCGGCCGAGACGGCGTGACGGCCCAGGTGCTTGCGACCGGATTCGCGCGCGCCGAGCCCGCCTTCATGCCGATGGCACCCGTCCCGGCCGCGCAGGCCGCCCTGCGCGACGCGGGCCTGACGATCGACGACGTCGACGTCGTGACGACCCACAACCCCTTCGCCGTGAACGACCTGTGGTTCGCGAAGGAGACCGGTTTCCCGCTCGAGCGGATGAACCCCTACGGCTCCTCGCTCGTCTACGGCCACCCGCAAGGCCCCACGGGGGCGCGCGCGCTCACCGAGCTCGTGCACGCGCTGCACGCCCGCGGCGGCGGTGTCGGCCTGTTCACGGGCTGCGCCGCGGGCGACTCCGCCGGATCCGTCGTCGTGCGCGTCGACGGCTAGACCTGTCCCACCCCACCCGAGGAAAGAGAGACATGACCAAGACCACCGTCGCGATGAGCGAGCTGCCCTCGCACGTCGGAACGACCTTCGGCCCCTCGTCCTGGCGGGCGATCACGCAGGACGAGGTCAACCGCTTCGCGGACCTCACGGGCGACCACAACCCCGTGCACCTCGACCCCGAGTTCGCGAAGGGCACCCCGTTCGGCGGCACGATCGTGCACGGGTACTTCACGCTCTCGCTCGTCGTGCCCCTCATGGCTGAGATCATCGAGGTCACCGGGGTCGGCACGGGGGTCAACTACGGCCTCGACCGGCTGCGATTCCCCGCGCCCGTGCTCGTCGGGAGCAAGATCCGCGTCTCCTCGCGGCTCGCCGAGGTCACCGAGATCGCGGGCGGTCTGCAGGCCGTGTTCGAGAACACCTTCGAGGGTGAGGGGCAGGCCAAGCCCGTCGCCGTCGCGACGATGATCGTGAGGTACTACGCATGAGCCGGCCGCTCGAGGGCAAGGTCGCCGTCGTCACGGGCGCCGGACGCGGCCTCGGCAAGGCTTATGCCGAGGCGCTCGCCGCGGCCGGTGCGGCCGTCGTCGTCAACGACGTCGACGCCGAGGCCGCGCACGAGACCGTCGCGGCGGTCGAGCAGGCCGGTGGGCGCGCGGTCGCGGTCGTCGCCCCCGTCGGGCCCACCGAGACCGCCGAGCGGCTCGTCGAGACGGCCGTGGAGGAGTACGGCAAGCTCGACGTGCTCGTCGCGAACGCGGGCGTGCTGCGCGACCGCGTGCTGTGGAAGACCTCCGACGAGGACTTCGACCTCGTCGTCGCGACGCACCTGCGCGGCGCCTTCACGACGGGGCGCGCGGCCGCGGTGCACATGCGCGAGCGCGGTGAGGGCGGCCGGATCGTGCTCGTGGGCTCGCCTGCGGGCCAGTTCGGCAACTTCGGTCAGACGAGCTACGCGGCCGCGAAGGCCGGCATCGTCGCGATGGCTCGCACGTGGTCGCTCGAGCTCGCGCGCGCGAACGTCACCGTGAACGCCGTCGTGCCGACCGCGATCACCGCGATGACCGCGACGATCCCGATCTACGCCGAGGTCGCGGCCGCGTACGAGCGCGGCGAGGAGCTGCCGCGCACGGTGCGCCAGGACCACGCGCTCGGCGGCCCCGAGGACGTCGCGGGACTCGTCGTGTGGCTCGCCTCGGACGCCTCGGCAGGCGTCACGGGCCAGGCGATCGGGATCGGCGGGGACAAGCTCACGCTCTACGCCCACCCGAGCGAGGCTGCCGCCCTCATGCACGAGGGTGGGTGGAGCGCGGACGCGATCGACGAGGCGTGGCGCACGACGCTCGCCGAGCACGCCCAGCCGAGCGGGATCACGTTGCCACCGCTCGAGCCGTGAGACGGCACGTCGAGCCCGTCCGCGTCGAGTTCGTCGACACCGACGCGGGCGGGCGCATCCACCACACCGCGGCGCTGCGCTGGGCCGAGCGTGCCGAGCACGCGCTGCTGCGCGCATGCGGCTGGCCCGAGCTCACGAGCTTCCCGCGCCGGCGCATCTCGGTCGAGTTCCTCGCCCCCTTGCGCTTCGGCGACGAGGTGGAGGTCGAGATCGCTGCGAGCCGCGTGGGGCGCACCTCGGTCACCTGGGCGTGGCGCATGGTCCGCGCGGGTGCCACGTGCGTCGTGGGGGAGACGACGTGCGTCTACGTGGGCGCCGACGGTCGCCCCGCGCCCGTCCCGGTCGCGCTGCGCGAGGTGCTCGGCGTTCAGCCCGACGATGCGGGGACCACCGACCAGGCGGGTCGCGGGCCCGGGGGGTCGGAGACGAGCGAGAACTGCACGACACGGTCGGACAGCTCGGGCGCGTAGCTCGCGATCACCTGGCGCACCCGGACCGAGGCGGGCGCCCCGAGCTGCTCGTAGGTCTCGAGGAAGAGCTCACGAGCCTGCGCCCGCGGCCAGTCGGCGGGCAGCAGACGGCGCGGCAGGTCGGGGTCGATGCCCGGAAAGGCACGCCACGCGTCCATGAGCTGGGTGCGCTTGAGGAGCGCGTCGGCCGGGGCGATCGCGCCCTGCCCGAGCGCGGCGTGAGTCGGCTCCCACTCCGCGATGAAGCCGCGGTACTGCTCGGCGAGCTCCTCGACGTCCCACGCGCTCTGCGGCGCGAGCGAGCCCCCGGGGGCGTCGGAGGACACGAAGGCCGTGGTCGTCGTGACGCCGAGCTCGGCGAGCTCGGCGAGCGCGCGCTCGTGGCGTGGGTGCGGCGAGATCCACAGGGCGTCGTAGAGCGGGGCGAAGCCGAGCCAGCGCAGGCGCGTGCGCAGGGCCTCGCGCGCGGCGCGGTTCGCCTCGGGGACCGAGAAGGCGACGATGCTCCACCGGCCGTCCCAGTCGTCGTCGTCGATCCCGAAGGCGACGATCCGCTCGGCACCGCGCTGCATGACGGTCTGCGCACGGGGGGTCATCGCGTAGAACGTGTTCCGGCCCGCACGGGTCGAGGTGAGCAGCCCACGCTTGACCATGCGGCTCAGCGCGGCCCGTGCCGCGACGTCGCTCACGCCGAAGTCGGCGAGCAGGTCGACGAGCGCCGCGGAGGGCAGGGGGTCCTCCTGACCCCACCAGTAGTCGCCCAGGAGCGTCAGGAGAAGGCTCGGGGGAGAGCCTTGCCTCGTGCGCGCCTCGGGTCCTCTGCCGGTCCGCACCATCGCGACCTCCTTACACCGCACACGCCTCGCGAGCGGTCGATACTTGACACACTACACGCCGCTCGCCGATAGTCATGTCACGTTCTTCACGGCAACTTGGGAGCCACTGACAATGAGGTTAGCCAGCACCCGGGACTCCCGGCTGCACGTCGTCGTCGACGACGTCGCGGTCGACGTCACCGACGCACTCGACCTGCCGACGGGCCCCGGCGGCCCGCTCCTGACCTTCCTCGAGCGCGGCGGTAACCTCGGCGCGATCTCGGCGCTCGACCTCGACACGCTCCCGTCGCGCCCGCTCGCCGCGCTCGACCTCGACGCACCGATCGCGCGCCCGGGCAAGATCGTCGGGGCACCCGTGAACTACCTCGACCACAAGGCCGAGATGGGCGAGCAGCGCACGATCGCCGACTACGGCGTCTTCCTCAAGGCAAGCTCGTCCGTGATCGGGCCGGGGGCCGACGTCCGGCTGCCCTACCGCGACGTGCGCACCGACCAGGAGGGTGAGCTCGCTGTCGTGATCGGGCGCACCGCGAGCCGCGTTCCGGTCGCCGAGGCGCTCGACCACGTGTTCGGCTACGCACCGCTGCTCGACATCACCGTGCGTTCGGGGGAGGACCGCTCGACGCGCAAGTCCTTCGACACCTTCACGCCCTTCGGGCCGTGGGTCACGACGGCCGACGAGGTCGGCGACCCGGGCGAGCTCGAGCTGCGCTGCTGGGTCGGCGGCGAGCTGCGCCAGGAGACCTCGACCCGCGAGCTCGTCTACGACGTCGCCGAGCTCGTCGCCTACACGAGCCACGTCATGACGCTCTTCCCGGGCGACGTGATCGCGACCGGGACCCCTGCCGGGGTCGGCCCGATCAAGCCGGGGCAGCGCATCGTCGTCGAGATCTCCCGGCTCGGCCGGCTCGAGGTCGGCGTGAGCGACGAGGGTGCGATCGACTACGACGCGCGTCCGGGGCCGCGATGACGGCGCTCGACCCGAGCACGGCGCCCGCGCGCGCGGCGCGAGACGGGCTCGAGGCGATGTTCCGGCCACGCAGCGTCGCGGTCGTGGGCGCCTCGGCGCACCCCGACAAGGCGGGCTTCGCGATGATGCAGGCCCTCGACGCCTTCCCAGGGACCTTGCACCCGGTCAACCCCCGGGCCGGGGAGATCCTGGGCCGTCCCGCGGTGGCCTCGCTGCGCGAGACCGAGGGCGTCGATCTCGCGGTGCTCGTCGTCCCGCCGCACGTCGTGCCCGGTGCGCTCGAGGACGCGGCCGCCGCGGGGGTCCGCGCCGCGGTCGTGTGCGCGGGGGGTTTCGCCGAGTCGGGGCCCGAGGGCGCGGCCCTCCAGGACCGGGTCGCGCGCGCCGCGCGGCAGGGCGGTGTCCGGCTGCTCGGCCCCAACACCTCGGGCTTCATGAACCCGAGCGAAGGGACGACGGCGAACTTCATGCCCGCGGTGCGCGAGCTGTCGGCCGGCTCGGTGAGCGTCGTCGCGCAGTCGGGCGGGGTCAACCTCGCGATCTCCTTCCTGCTCGACCGCGCCGGGGTCGGGCTGCGGCTCGGCGTCGGGCTCGGCAACGCGATCGACGTCGACGTCCCCGAGGTCCTCGACTACCTCGCGGACGACGACGGCACGACGGCGATCGGCCTGCACCTCGAAGGTGTCGCGGACGGCCCGGGTCTCGTCGCGGCACTGCGCCGCGCGACCGCACGCAAGCCCGTCGTCGCGTTCAAGGTGGGCCGCTCGGACGTCTCGGAGTTCGCCCGCTCGCACACCGGCGCGATGACCGGCTCCTACGCGGTGACCCGTGCCGCGCTGCGCCAGGCCGGCGCAGTGCTCGTCGACTCGCTCGAAGAGCTTGTCGCGGCGCTCACCGCGCTGCGGGCCGTGCGGCTGCCCGCGGGCCGTGCGGGGGTCGGCCTCGTGACGGGCCAGGCGGGTCCGGGGCTCGTGATCTCGGACACGCTCGCGACGCGAGGCGTCGAGCTGCCTGAGGTGACCGCGCGCACCCGGGAGCGGCTCGCCGAGCTGCTCCCGCCGTTGACGTTCCAGGCGAACCCCGTCGACACGGGCCGGCCGGGCCCGACGTTCCCCGAGGTCGTCGAGACGCTCGCGCAGGACCCCGCGGTCGACGTCGTCGGGGTGTACGCGCTCGACGAGCCCGGTGCGCTCGACCCCCTCGAGGCGGTCGGTCCGCTGCGCGGCAGGGCGCTCTTCGCGAGCGGGGGTCCCACCGCGACGCTCGCCGCACGTCGCGCGGAGCTCGCCGAGGTGGGCGTCCCGATGTTCACGAGCCCGGGCGATCTCGCGACGGGCCTCGCGGCCGTCGTCGCGGACGCCGCGGGGCGCCTCGTGCCCGACGAGGAGCCGGGCCGGGCGAGCCGGTCGATCGGCCGCACGCTCGACGAGCACGAGGGCAAGGAGCTGCTCGAGTCCTACGGCATCGCGACCCCGCGTCGCCGCGTCGCGCACGACCGCGACGAGGCACGGGCAGCGCTCGCCGAGCTCGCCGGACCCGTCGTGGTCAAGGTCCTTGACGCGGCCGTGCTGCACAAGTCCGAGGTCGGCGGGGTGCACGTGGGTGTGCGCGACCTCGCAGGCCTCGAGCGGGCGCTCGACGCGATCGACGCGATCGAGCCTGCCGCCCCCCGGCGTTACCTGCTCGAGGAGATGGCGGGCGAGGGCACCGAGCTCATCGTGGGCGGGACGAGGGACGCGGTGTTCGGTCCCGTCGTGATGCTCGCGATGGGCGGGGTCGCCGCAGAGCTCGGCTCGGACCCCGTCCTGCGCCTCGCACCGCTCTCGCGCGAGCGTGCCGCCGAGATGGTCGACGCCCTCCCGCAGCGTGTCCTCGAGGGCTTTCGTGGGGCCCCTGCCGTGGACCGCCCCGCGCTCGTCGAGGTGCTGCGCGCGGTCGGTCGGCTCCTCGTCGAGCACGACGACGTCACCGAGGTCGACCTCAACCCTGTCCGTATGACCGATCGCGGCCCGCTCGCCCTCGACGCCCTCGTCGTGGCCGCCAGGAAGGAGCACTGATGTCCAGCAAGCCGGTGATCGTCGTCGGCGCGGGTCCCGTGGGTCTCACGGCCGCGCTCGCCCTGCGTGCCTACGGGCTGCCTGTGGTCGTCCTCGAGGCGGGCCGTGAGGGCCGTCAGCGTCCCGGGAGCCGCGCGATCTTCACGCACTCCCAGACCTTGCAGATCCTCGACCGCATCAGCCCGGGGCTCGGGGCAGAGCTCTACGAGCACGGCGTCTACTGGAACACCCAGCGGACCTTCTTCGCGGGCAAGGAGGTCTACGCCAAGACCTATCCCGACCCGCCCGCGGGCAGCTACCCGCACTTCACGAGCCTCCCGCAGGTGCAGATCGAGGCCTACCTGTTCGCACGGGCGGTCGCGAGCGGCGTCGACTTCGCGTGGGAGCAGGAGGTCCGCGACGTGCACGCGGACGAGGACGGCGTGACGATCACGACCGCGGTGGGCCGCGAGTGGCACGCAGACTTCGTGATCGGCGCCGACGGCTCGCGCTCGGTCGTGCGCAAGCAGATCGGCGCGCAGATGGAGGGCAGCAAGGACGACGGGTGGTACATCGTCGTCGACGTCGACGAGCTCGAGACCCCTGCCCTCCCGCAGGAGCGGCACTTCCACTACGCCCACCCGGCGGTCGAGGGACGCAACGTGCTCGTCGTGCCCTTCGCGGGCGGCTACCGGGTCGACCTGCAGCTCGTCGAGGGGGACGACCCCGACGAGCTCGCCTCGCCCGAGGGCGTGCGCGCGTGGCTCGACGCGGTCCTCCCGCCCGGCTACGCCGAGCGCACCTCGTGGGTCTCGACCTACCAGTTCCTCCAGCTCGTCGCGCACGACTTTGCGGACCCCGCACGCCGGGTGCTGCTCGTCGGCGAGGCGGCGCACCTGTTCGCCCCGTTCGGGGCGCGCGGTCTCAACTCGGGCGTCCCGGACGCCGAGGCCGCCGCGATCGCGGTCGCCGCGGCGAGCCTCGCGACGAACCGTGGTGCGGCCAAGGTGCCCGTCGAGGCCTTCGCGCTCGCCCGACGCTCGGCGGCGTTGTTCAACCGCGACGCCGCGGGGGAGGCCCTCGCGCACCTGCGGCCCGACCCCGAGACCGCCGCGCGGATCCGTGAGGCGGCCGAGCGTGCCCCGCAGGACGTCGAGGCCTCGACGTGGCTCGAGAAGGCGCCCTACGGCCCGCGCGGCGTGCACACCGCCGAGACGGTCTACCGCTACTGACCCTTGTGGTCGCACCGGACCGGCCGCGATGCTGGTCCGGTGCGGCTGCAGTTCTCGGGCGAGGTCTGGTACTGGCGCGGGCCCGCACCGTTCCACTACGTGTGGGTCGACGAGCCCGGGACCGCGCGCCTGCACGAGGTCGCGGGGCTGGTGTCCTACGGCTGGGGCTGCATCGCGGTGCACGCGCAGCTCGGCTCGACCCGGTGGGACACCTCGTTGTTCCCCAAGGACGGCTCGTACGCGGTCCCGCTCAAGACCGCGGTGCGCCGCGCCGAGGGTGTCGAGCTCGGTGACGTGGTGAGCCTCACGCTCGAGGTCCCCGGCGCCCCGGCGTGACGCGCCCCGAGTGGTGGGCTCGCGGACCCGGCGCGAGCATGGGGGGATGACGAGCGCCCCGAGCTCGCCGACGGCGCCGCGCGCGCCCGAGGACGCGAGCAAGACTTTCTTCGGCCAGCCGCGCGGGCTGGCGAACCTCTTCAGCGTCGAGCTGTGGGAGAGGTTCTCGTTCTACGGCATGCAGGGCATCGTCCTGCTGTACATGTACTTCGAGGTCGCCGAGGGCGGTCTTGCGATCAGCCGGGCGGTCGCGGCGGGCATCGTCGGGGCGTACGGCGGCTCGGTGTACCTGTTCTCGGTGCTCGGCGGCTGGGTCGCCGACCGCCTGCTCGGGCCCGAGCGCACCATGCTCGGCTCGGGCGTGCTCATCATGGCGGGCCACACCTCGCTCGCGCTCCTGCCCGGTGCGTGGGGTCTCGCGACGGGCCTGATCCTCATCGCGGTGGGCTCGGGCGGCCTCAAGGCGACGATCACGAACCTCGTCGGTGCGCTCTACGCGAGGGGGGACACGCGCCGCGACGCGGGCTTCTCGATCTTCTACATGGGGATCAACATCGGTGGTCTGCTCGGCCCGCTCCTGACCGGCCTGGTGTTCCAGCGCTTCGGCTTCCACCTCGGTTTCGGGCTCGCGGCCGTCGGCATGGCGATCGGGCTCGCGCAGTACCTGTGGGCGCGGCGCTCGCTCCCCGAGCACGTCCACCGCGTCCCCGACCCGCTCCCGCGCGAGCACTACCCGCGCTACCTCGGCCTTGCTGGTCTGGCCGTCGTCGTCGTGGTCGTCGCGGTGCTCACGGGCCTGCTGACGGCCGAGAACCTCTCGAGCGTCGTCGTGGGCGCGATCGTCGTGGCCGCGGTCGTGCTGTTCGTGGTGCTCCTCACGAGCCGTCACCTCGACGGCGACGAGCGCTCGCGCGTGTGGTCCTTCATCCCGATGTTCGTCGCCTCGACCGCGTTCTGGGCGCTGTTCCAGCAGCAGTTCACGGTCATCACGATCTACTCCGACACGCGCTTGGACCGTGTCGTCGAGGGGGTGCCCTTGCTGGGCACGTGGGAGGTGCCGATCCCGTGGGTGCAGTCCTTCAACCCCGTGTTCATCATCCTCCTCGCGCCCGTCTTCGCGGCGCTCTGGCAGCGACTCGGTGACCGTCAGCCGGCCGCCCCCGTGAAGTTCGGGCTCGGGACGGTGCTCATGGGCGCGGCGTTCCTCGTGTTCCTGCCGATGGTCGGGGTCGAGGGTGTGCCGGTCCTGTGGGTCGCGCTCGTGATGCTCGTCGCGACCGCGGGCGAGCTCATGCTCTCTCCCGTGGGCCTGTCGCTCACGACGAAGCTTGCACCGAAGGCCTTCCCGGTGCTCATGATCGCCCTGTTCTACCTCTCGGTCGCGCTCGGCACGGCGCTCTCGGGCTTCCTCGCGGCGTTCTACAGCGAGGAGAACGAGGCGGCGTACTTCGGGATCCTCGGCGCGGTGACGATCGGTGTGGGCGTCTTGCTGCTCGTGCTCTCGCGGCCGATCACGCGGCTCATGCGCGGCGTGCGTTGATGGCCGAGCCCGGGGCACGCCTCACCGTGCGCGCGAGGAGCACGGCGCGTCGCACGGCCGAGGTGATCGGGAGCTGGGTCGGTGACCGGCGCGCGCGGATCGCGGTGTGGATCGGGTTCGCGCTCGTCGTCGCGGGGCTCGCGGGCTTCCTCGCGGTCCTCGACGCGGTGCGCGACGCGGACGACCTCGCCGCTCTCGACGAACCCGTCCTGACGACCCTCGCGCAGGGGCGCAGCGACCTGCTCACGGGCTTCCTCACGGTCGTCCCCGCGGCGACGGTGACGACCGTGCTGCCCCTCGTCGTGCTCGGGGCCGCGCTCGTGTGGGGGCTCGTGCGCGAGCGGTGGTGGCAGGCGGGGCTGCTCGCGGGGGCGATGGTCGTCTCGACGCTCGTCTCGGTGACCCTCAAGCGCGTCGTCGCCCGGCCGCGTCCGCCCGTCGACATGATGACGGGGGCGGGGATCGAGGAGTCCTACTCGTTCCCCTCGGGCCACACGATCGGCGCCGCGACGCTCCTGCTCGTCGCGGGCTACCTCGTGTGGGTCGCGCGTCCTTCCGTGCGCTCGGCCGTGGGCTGGGGCGTGGGCGTCGTGGTCGGCGTGCTGCTCGTCGGCATCAGCAGGCTGTACCTCGGGTATCACTTCGTGACGGACGTCGTGGCCTCGATGGCCCTCGCCGTCGCGGTGCTCGGGGGAGTGGTCGTGCTCGACCGGCGCCGGGCCGCCCGTGCCGCCCGCGTCCGCCCAGGGTGAGCACGTGAGGCACGCCCGGGGATGCAGAAGGCCGCCCCGGCGGACCGGGACGGCCTGTGCTGGTGGGCGATACTGGGTTCGAACCAGTGACCTCTTCCGTGTCAGGGAAGCGCGCTACCGCTGCGCCAATCGCCCGTGATGCGAGGTGGAGATGGGATTCGAACCCACGTATACGGCTTTGCAGGCCGCTGCCTCGCCTCTCGGCCACTCCACCACGAGACTCCTGCCCGCCAGCTGCGCGAGCTCACGTGGCATCGTGCCTCCGAGCGGACGACGGGACTCGAACCCGCGACCCTCACCTTGGCAAGGTGATGCTCTACCAACTGAGCCACGTCCGCGCGACGTCGTCTCCGACGTTGCACCGGAGACTCTAACCGAACGATCGCGCGATCGTCCAACCAGGTCCACCGCGAGTCGCGTCACGTCGGTACGGTGTCCCGGTGACCGCCCCTGACGTCCCGCACCAGCGTGCCGCCGTGCCCGGTGCGGCGTGCTTCGCCGGGGTCCGCGCGAGCGGCGTCGTCGAGAGCGTCGACGTGCGCGCCGCGCCCGAGCGGCTCGCCGCGGGCGGGTGGTGGGCCGTGGTCGGGACGTTCTCGGGCGAGGTGCGTGCGTGGCGCTTCGCCCACGTCGAACGGGCCGACGACGACGCCCCGCACCTGGGCGGTCGAGGCGCGGCGTGGCGCGGACCTGCGCGCTCCTCCTGGAGCTCTTCGACCGACCGTGCTGGCTACGTCGCAGCCGTCGAGGCGACGCGCGAGGCGATCCGCGAGGGCGAGGTCTTCCAGGCCAACGTGTGCCGAGTGCTGAGCGCGCCGCTCGCACCCGTCCCAGGCCCCGACGGGACGCCGCGCGAGCCGAGCGCAGCCGCTCTCGCTGCGCGTCTGGCCACCGGCAACCCCGCACCGTACGCGGGCTTCGTGCACGTCCCACGGGGCGGCCCCTTCCCGGGGACCTGGGTCGTGAGCGCCTCGCCCGAGCTGTTCCTGCGGCTCGAGGCAGACCGCATCACCTCGGCGCCGATCAAGGGCACCGCGCGCGAGCCCGCGGGGCTCACGGAGAAGGACCGGGCCGAGAACGTCATGATCACCGACCTCGTGCGCAACGACCTGCAGCGCGTGTGCGCACCGGGCACGGTCGAGGTGACCGAGCTGCTTGCGCTCGAGCGTCACCCGGGCCTCGTGCACCTCGTCTCGACCGTCTCGGGAGTGCTCGACCCCGCCGTCGCGGCCTCGCCCGAGCGATGGGCGCACCTGCTCGAGGCGAGCTTCCCGCCCGGCTCGGTCTCGGGAGCCCCCAAGTCCTCCGCGCTCGAGGTCATCGCACGCCTCGAGCCGGTCGACCGGGGACCCTACTGCGGGACGGTCGGCTGGGTCGACGCGGACTCGGGGACGGCCGAGCTCGCGGTCGCGATCCGCACCTTCTGGTGGGACGACGCCGACGGCGGGACCTTGCGCTTCGGGACGGGGGCGGGCATCACGTGGGGCTCGGACCCCGAGGCCGAGTGGGAGGAGACCGAGCTCAAGGCGAGCCGCCTCGTGCAGATCGCCTCGAGCGGGCCAGACTGGGCCCCATGACGGTCACGATCTGGCACGAGGGTCGGCTCGTGGGCCCGCGCGACCCGCTCGTCACCGCGGTCGACCACGGGCTCACGGTCGGCGACGGCGTCTTCGAGACGTGCGCGGTCTACGACGGCGAGGTCTTCGCGCTCACGCGGCACCTGGCTCGGCTCGCGCGTAGCGCCGCAGGGCTCGGCCTCGCCCCGCCCGACGAGGAGCGCATCCGCGCCGGCGTCGCGGCGGTGCTTGCGGCCGACCCCCGGGCCGGGCGGCTGCGGATCACCGTGACCGACGGTCCGGGCCCGCTCGGCTCGTTCCGTGATGCCCCGGACGCTGCCCGCCAGACCGTCCTCGTGCTCGCGGGCCCCGCGTCCCCGCCGAGCGAGTCGAGAGCCGTGCGGGTCCCGTGGGTGCGCAACGAGCGTTCCGCCGTGGCGGGCCTCAAGACGACGTCGTACGCGGAGAACGTCGTCGCGCTCGCAGCGGCGCGCGAGCGTGGTGCGGACGAGGCGATCCTCGCGAACACGATCGGCGAGCTGTGCGAGGGGACCGCGTCGAACGTGTTCGTCGAGCGCGACGGAGAGCTCGTGACCCCGCCGCTCGTGAGCGGGTGTCTCGCGGGGATCACGCGCGAGCTCGTGCTCGAGTGGGGGAGTGAGGCAGGGCTGCCCGTGCGTGAGCAGAGCCTCGGCTACGAGGTGCTCGACGAGGTGCTCGCGGGGCG
>JAJUHG010000006.1 GCA_029267995.1 Micrococcales bacterium | reverse complement strand
TACGAGGCCCTGCTCGCCGACCCGCTGCCCTACGACCGTCCCGAGCACCAGGACGTCCTCGCCGCGCTCGACGAGATGTATGCCGAGCTCGCCGAGGACGAGGGCTTCCTCGCGGCCGAAGAGGCGTGGGCGAGCTGCATGGAGGCGGCCGGCTACCCCGACCTCGTGACGAGCGAGGACGCCGAGTACCTCGTCTTCGACGCCTACGAGGAGGCGTGGGAGCAGGTCCCCGAGGACGCCGACGACCTGACTCCCGAGCTGCTCGCCGAGGTGCAGGCGCTCGAGCTCGAGGTCGCGACCGCCGACTACGAGTGCCGTGAGTCCTCGGGTCTCACGACCGCCTACCGTGACGCCCAGCACGCCGCCGAGCAGGCGTTCGTCGAGGCCCACCGGGACGCGCTCGTCGCGTACTTCGAGGACATGGGCGCGGTGCTCGAGGGCTGAGGCGCCCCCCCCTACTGCCGTTGCTCGCGCCCCCCGATGTGGGCGCGGCGTGCAATCGCGCGCCGCGCCACGACACGAGCAGGGTGCGACCACGACGTACGACTTCCTGGGCACGGCACCGACCAAGAGATCCGACCTGGGGCGGATGGCCCGCACGGCCCGCTCTGGGACAGTGAGTGCTCGACGGGTGCCGCGCACGGTCGCCAGGACCGAGACAGCCGGGCCGCAGGGCAGGCGAGGAAGGATCGACATGGACAGCACGAGGATGCGGCGGATCTTCGCCCCGGTCGCGGTCGCCGCGGGGCTCACCCTCGTGGTGTCGGCGTGCAGCCCGGGCGGCGGCGGGGCGAGCGAGCCCACGCCGTCGGACACCCCCACCCCCGGTCCTCTCGAGCAGATGTGGTCCGAGGCGTACGGCGAGTTCACGATGGAGGACGCGAACGCCCAGCAGAACCGCATGGAGCAGATCGTCGCGGAGTGCATGACCGAGCAGGGCTGGGAGTACACGCCCGTCGACTACTCGCAGATGGACGGTGCGATCGCCGAGCCCATGCCGGTCGAGGGTGACGGCCCCCAGTGGGGCACCGAGGAGTACGCGAAGGAGCTCGGGTACGGCATCTCGACCTACGACTTCGACGCGGGCGGCGAGACCGCCGAGCCCCTGCCGATCGAGCCCGACGAGGCCGACGCGTGGGTCGACCCGAACGCCGAGTACGTCGAGTCGCTCTCGGAGACCGCGCGCGAGGCCTACTACGAGGCGCTCCACGGCCCCCAACCCACCGAGGAGGAGATGCTCTCGGGCGAGTGGGAGTACGACCCCGCGAACGCCGGGTGCTACGGCCGCGCGAGCCAGGAGGTCTACGACGCGGGCAACAACCTCTGGGAGGACGAGAAGTACCAAGGTCTGCTCGAGGAGATGAACCTCATCTACGAGCGGCTCGAGGACGACCCGAAGGTCGCCGAGGCGCGGTCCAGGTGGTCCGCGTGCATGGCGGACGCGGGGTACGCGGGTCTCGCGGACTCGGGCGCCGCCCAGCAGCTCATCTACTCCGAGCTCGAGCCGTACTGGGAGAAGGGTGAGGAGCCTCCCGTTGAGGTGCGCAAGGCGCTCGGTGAGAAGGAGCGCTCGATCGCGACCGCAGACTTCCGCTGCTCGAAGGACAGCGACGTCGAGAAGGTCCAGGTCGAGGCGCTGCACCGGGCCGAGCAGGACTTCATCGACACTCACCGGGCCGAGCTCGAGGAGCTCATGGCCGCGCTCAAGGCCCAGCAGGACGCCGCGCGAGGCTAGTCGGCACGGTCGTACGCCGCGCGGGGCGATGTCCGCCCCGGGGTGGATGAATGACGAGCAGGGACTCTGACACAGTGAGGCAGGGGCCCGAGTCCGCCCCTGCAGCGCCGAGCAGGACGATCGAGGAGCGACGAGGTGGCACGACTGTCGGGGACGCAGCGCACGATCGCGCTGATCGGGGTGACCGCCGTGGTCGCGCTCGGGGCGGGGATCGGGCTCAGCCGGTTCATCATCTCGCCCGCCGAGGCCGCGGCCGAGGCCGCCCCTCCTGAGGCAGGACCCATCACGGTGCCGGTCGAGGAGCGCACGCTCGCGAACGACGTCGTCATCCGTGGTGACGCGACCTACGAGGGCGCGACCGAGGTCACGCTCGAGGCCGGCGAGGGCAGCGCGATGATCGTCACCGGCAAGGTCCCCGAGGCGGGCTCGACGGTCGACGCGGGCGAGGTCCTGCTCGAGGTCACGGGGCGACCCGTGATCGTCCTCGAGGGCGACCTGCCCGTCTACCGCTCGCTGCGCGCAGGGTCCGAGGGGCCCGACGTCGTCCAGCTCAAGAAGGCGCTCAAGAAGCTGGGCCTCTTCGAGGGCGGGACCAAGAACGACACGTACGGCGCGAGCACGGCGGCGGCCGTGCGGGCCCTCTACGACTCGATCGGCTACGAGCCGCCCAGCGCGGGCCCCGAGGCCGAGGAGGGGTTGCGCGCTGCTCGGGACGCGGTGCGCGGCGCGCGCGAGTCGATCGCGGCGATCGAGGCCGAGCTCGTCGAGGCACGCCGCGGTCCCTCGAAGACCGAGCTGCGCTCGGCGGAGTTCGAGCTCGACGAGGCGCGCGCCGAGCTGCGCCGCGCGAAGCGCTCGGGCACGAAGGCCGAGGTGCGGGCCGCGGAGTTCCGGGTCGAGATGGCCCGGCTCGCGCTCGCCGAGCTCAAGAAGCCTCGCGACACCTCCGCGATCCGGGCGACGCTCGACGCCGCGCGCGAGGCGTTGCGCGACGCGCAGTCCGACCTCGCCGAGGCCCAGGATGCCGTCCTGACCCCGCTGCCCGCGAGCGAGGTCGTGTTCCTGCCCTCGACACCGCGGCGCGTCGACGACGTCCTGGTCCAGCGCGGCAACCGCGTCGAGGGGCCCGTCATGGTCGTCTCGGGCGCGGACCTGCAGATCAAGGGCAGCACCTCCGCGGTCGACGCGGCGCTGCTGAGCGAGGGTCAGGGCGTGCTCGTCGATCTTCCGGGCGGCGAGGAGGTTGCGGGCGAGATCCTCTCGATCGGCGAGCCCGAGGGGGCCGGGGCGGGGGCCCGCGTCCCCGTGACGATCGTCCCGCTCGACCTGACGGACGAGCAGGTCGGCATGCTCCAGGGGGCGAACGTGCGCGTGCGCATCCCCGTGAGCTCGACCGGTGGCGACGTGCTCGCGGTCCCGATCGCGGCGCTCACCGCGGGGCCCGGCGGCGAGGACCGCGTCGAGCTGTGGGACCCCGCGTCGCAGACCTCGACCCTCGTCCAGGTGCGCACGGGCCTGGCAGCCGGTGGCTTCGTCGAGGTCGAGCCGGTCGACGGCACGCTCGCGGTCGGTGACCTCGTCGTCGTCGGCATCGAGGCCGCGCGCAGCGCCGCCGCGACCGCCGAGGACGACGCGCCCGAGAGCCCTTCCGACGACGCCTCCGAGGACTCCGGCGACGTGACCTCCGAGGAGGGCGAGGGGTGAGTCTCCTCGCGGACCTCGGGCTCGAGCAGGAACCCGCGCCCACGCATCCCGTGCTCGAGCTGCGCGGCGCGGCACGCACCTTCCCTGGCCCGCCCGAGGTCCAGGCGCTCAAGCCGACCGACCTGCGCATCGAGCGCGGGGACTACGTCTCGATCGTCGGGCCCTCGGGCTCGGGCAAGTCGACCCTGTTGCACCTGCTCGGGCTGCTCGACCGGCCCACCGCCGGGGAGTACCTCGTGGACGGCATCCCGACCGTCGCGGCGAGCGAGGACGAGCGCGCGGTGCTGCGCGGGGAGTCGATCGGCTTCGTCTTCCAGGCGTTCCACCTGCTCGACCGGCGCACCGTGCTCGACAACGTCCTGCTCGCGACCCTCTACTCGGGCGTCCCGCGGCACGAGCGGCGCGAGCGCGCCCTCGCGGCGCTCGACCGGGTCGGGCTCTCGCACCGCGTCGACTTCCATCCCGGGGTCCTCTCGGGCGGGGAGCGGCAGCGCGTCGCGGTCGCCCGCGCGGTGGTCGCCGACCCGCGGGTGCTGCTCGCCGACGAGCCGACGGGCAACCTCGACACGGTGAGCTCGGCGGCCGTGCTCGAGCTCTTCGACGAGCTGCACGGCGAGGGCCTGACCCTCGTGGTCATCACGCACGACATGTCGGTCGCGGACCGCGCCCAGCGGCGCGTGCGCATCACCGACGGGACGCTGGTCGAGCTGTGAGCGCCGCGACGGGGGTCCGCACGCGCGCCGAGGTTCACGCGCGTGACCGCTTCGGCGTGCGCGACCTCGTCGCCGAGGCGGCGGCGGGGATCGGCACGAGGCCTGGCCGTCTCCTGCTGACGATCCTCGGCACGGTCCTGGGCATCTGCTCGCTCGTCGTGACGATCGGCATGGCACAGACCGCTGCAGGGCAGATCGCGCGGCAGTTCGACGCGGTCGCCGCGACGCAGGTCGTGATCCAGCCGCGCACGCAGGGGTGGGGCGAGGGTCCCGCGCTCGCGACGATCCCGTGGGACGCCGAGGAGCGCATGCTGCGGCTCAACGGGATCGAGCACGCCGGGGCGATCGCGGACGTCTCGATCGGCGAGGTGTCGATCAGCGCGGTCTCGGTGCGCGACCCCTCGGCGGTCGCGACCGTCCAGCCGATCGTGATCGGCGCGACGGGCGGCCTGCTCGACGCGGTGCGCGGCACGGTCACGACGGGGCGCTTCTTCGACTCGGGGCACGACGCGCGTGCGGACCGGGTGGTCGTGCTCGGGGCGCGGGCCGCGGCCCGGCTCGGGGTGCACCGGGTCGACCGGCAACCCTCGATCTTCATCGGCGAGCGCCCGTACGCGGTGATCGGGATCATCGACGGCGTGGCCCGGCGCGGGGACCTGCTCGACGCCGTGATCCTCCCGCTCGGCACTGCGCGGGCCGACTTCGGGGTCGACCGCCTCGCCCAGGTGCACGCGCGGATCGCGGTCGGGGCGGGCCCGCTCGTCGCCGAGCAGGCGCCTGTCGCGCTCGACCCGCGCACCCCGGACGGCTTCGAGGTGCAGGTTCCGCCGACGTCCTCGCTCGTGCGCGAGCGCGTGCAGGGCGACGTCAACGCGATCTTCCTCGCGCTCGGCGCGGTCGCGCTCCTCGTGGGTGGCCTCGGGATCGCGAACGTCACGCTCCTGTCGGTCATGGAGCGCACGGGCGAGATCGGGCTGCGGCGTGCGCTCGGGGCGACGCGCCGGCAGATCGGGGCGCAGTTCCTGCTCGAGTCGGTCGTGATCGGCCTGCTCGGTGGGCTCATCGGTGCCGCCCTCGGGGTCGGGGCGGTCGTCGCGGTGAGCGTGCTGCGGGAGTGGACGCCGATCGTCTCGACCCCGATGGTGATCGGCTCGGCCTTGCTCGGGGGTGTGATCGGGCTGCTCGCGGGGGTCTACCCCGCGCTCAAGGCCGCGACGATCGAGCCGATCGCGGCGCTGCGCTCGACGGCGTGACCGCGCCGTCGTCGTCCTGCACGGGAGGTTCGCGGCGCGCGGTGTCCTCGTGCACGGCGAGGAACAACGAGATCGGCTCGCCGTCGGGGTCCGAGGGCCAGTCCTTGAGCTCCTCGAACAGCCCGCGCAAGAGCCGCTGGAGGCGCTCGGCCCGCTCGGGGCCGACGCGCAGGCCGAGGCGTGCGATGTCGACCTTCGCGGGGTCCGCGAGCGCGACCTCCTCGAGGAAGGTCTCGATCAGCACGCGGCTGCCCGAGGGGCCGAGCGGCGTCTTCCACGACTTGCCGGTCGCGAGGTAGGGCACCTCACGCGCACCGCGCGCCCCTTGCCGTTCGGGCTGGGCGGCGAGGAAGCCGCGCCGGGCGAGCATGCGCACGTGGTGGTAGGTGTTCGCGGGCGGCAGGCCGAGCCGTTCGGCGATCTGCTTGTTCGTGAGCGCTTCGTCGAGGCACAGGCGCAGGATGCGCATCCGCACGACCGAGGCGAGCGCGCGGGCGTCCGCGTCGACCTCGCTCGCCGGGCGCACCGCCTCGTCCGCGCCGGGGCCCTCCTCGCGAGGTGCCCCGAGGGCGTCGTCGTCGGCGGGCATACGCACAGCCTAACTGATTGACATTCCTCAATCACTCGGTGATCCTGGGCCGATGACCACCTCCGAGCCCACCCCGACGCGCCGCCGCTCGCTCACGCACCACGCCGACTTCCGGCGCCTGTGGACCGGCGACGCGCTCGGCCAGCTCGGAGCAGAGCTCACGGGCTTCGCGATACCGGTGTTCGCGGTCCAGACGCTGCACGCGAGCGAGTGGGAGATGGGCGTGCTCGGCGCCGCGGAGTTCGCCGCCTTCCTCGCGATCGGGCTGCCCGCGGGAGCGTGGGTCGACCGCATGCGCAAGCGCCACGTGCTCATCGTGACCGACCTCGTGCGCGCGGGTGTGCTCGCCGCGGTCGTCGTCGCCGCGCTGCTCGGGGCCGCCTCGGTCCCGCTGCTCGTGGCCGCCGCGCTCGTGATCGGCGTGTGCCGACTGTTCTTCGACGTCGCGCACCAGTCCTACGTCCCCGGGCTCGTGGGCCTCGAGCACGTCGTCGAGGGCAACTCGAAGCTCCAGTCGACCGCCTCGATCGCCCAGGCCACGGGTCCCGCGCTCGGCGGTGTCGCGCTGCGCGTCATCACCGCACCCGTCCTGCTCGCGGTCACGGTCGTGACCTACGTGCTGAGCGCGACGTGGGTGTGGCGCATCCGCAAGCCCGAGCCCAAGCCGGACCCCGCGACGCGGCGCGGCCTGTGGGTCGAGGTGCGTGAGGGGCTCGAGTTCGTCCTGCGTGAGCGCTTCCTGCGCCGCATCGTCGCGTGCACCTCGATCTCGAACTTCGCGGGCAACATCGGCTTCGCGGTCTTCACGATCTACGTGCTGCGCACGCTCGGCCTGACCGAGGCGGTCCTCGGGCTCATCGTCTCGGCCGGGGCGGTCGGCGGGATCCTCGGCGCGCTCGTCGCCGAACCCGTGACGCGCTTCGTGGGCGAGGGGCGCATCATCCCGGTCACGGCGCTGCTCTTCGCGCCCGCCTACGCCGCGCTCCCCCTCGCGGGGATGCTCGCCGCCCCGCCGGCCGTCGTCCTCGTCGCGGGGATGGCCGTCTCGACGTTCATCATCGTGGTCTACAACATCGCGCAGGTGAGCTTCCGCCAGCGGGTCTGCCCGCCGCCGCTGCTCGGGCGGATGAACGCCTCGGTGCGGTTCATCGTGTGGGGCGTGGTCCCCCTCGGCTCCCTGCTCGGCGGCTGGCTCGGGACGCAGCTGGGCGTCGTGCCGACCCTGTGGGTCGCCGTCGGCGGGTCCGTCCTCGCGGCGCTGTCCGTCGTACTGTCCCCACTCGTGGGCATGCGGGACCTTCCCACCCCGGACCACGCTGCGGCCGAGGCCGTCACCGAGGACGAGACCTCCGCGCAGTGAGCTCTGGCTAGAGCTCGTAGGTCACGACGAGCGGCGCGTGGTCGCTCCAGCGCTGGTCCCACGCGGGTGCACGGTCGACCGTCGCCTCGACGGCCCGCGAGGCGAGCGGATCGGTCGCGATCTGGTAGTCGATCCGCCAGCCCGCGTCGTTGTCGAACGCCTTGCCGCGGTTCGACCACCACGTGTAGGGCCCGGGCCCGTCACCACCGAGCGCGCGCCCGAGGTCGGTCCACCCCGACTCGAACCAGCGGTCGAGGTAGGCGCGCTCCTCGGGGAGGAAGCCCGCGGACTTGAGGTTGCCCTTCCAGTTCTTGATGTCGACCTCGCGGTGGGCGACGTTGAAGTCCCCGCCGACGACGACGCGCCGTCCGTCCGCGAGCTCGGCGAGGCGCTGCGTCGCGAGGTCGAGGAAGGCGTACTTGTCGTCCTGCTTGGGGGTCCCGACCTCGCCCGAGTGGATGTAGACCGAGGCGACCGTGAGCAGCTCACCGTCCGGGAGCGCGACGTCGGCCTCGACCCAGCGACCCGTGTTGGTCGCACCCTCGCCGAGGCCGATCCGCACGGCCTGCATCGCAAGCCGTGAGGCGATCGCGACGCCCGCGCGCCCCTTGAGCTCGCTCGCCTGGTGCGCGAGGTCCCACGTGTCGGGGTCGAAGAAGTCGGGCAGCATCTCGTCCGGCGCGCGCACCTCCTGGAGCAGCACGACGTCCGGCTCGCGCTCGGCGAGCCAGGCCGGCATCCCCTTGCGCCACGCGGCGCGGATCCCGTTGACGTTGACAGTCGCGATGGTCAGCACGCGCCTATCCAACCATCACCTGCCGACGCGCCACGACCCCCGGCCCGCCACGACCCCCGGCCCGCTCGAGCAAGGTCACGCGAGGGCGCGCTCGGCGGCCTCGACGACGTTGCTCAGGAGCATCGCGCGCGTCATGGGCCCGACCCCGCCCGGGTTGGGCGAGACCCAGCCCGCGACCTCGCGCACCCCGGGGTCGACGTCCCCGACGACGCGCGACTTGCCCGTCTCGGGGTCCGTCGCCCGTGAGACACCGACGTCGACGACGACGGCGCCCGGCTTGACCATGTCCGCGGTGACGATCCCCGGGACGCCCGCGGCCGCGACGACGACGTCCGCGCGGCGCGTGTGGGCCGCGAGGTCCGCCGTCCCGGTGTGCGTGAGCGTGACCGTCGCGTTGATCGCGCGGCGCGAGAGGAGCAGACCGATCGAACGGCCGACCGTGACCCCCCGCCCGACGACGACGATCTCCGTGCCCGCGAGCGCGATCCCGTGCCGCTCGATGAGCTCGACGATCCCGCGCGGTGTGCACGGCAGGGGGCTCGTGACGGGCTCGTTGACGCGCAGCACGAGGCGCCCGAGGTTGGTCGGGTGCAGACCGTCGGCATCCTTCGCGGGGTCGATCAGCTCGAGCAGCGCGTTGGTGTCCACACCCTGCGGCAGCGGCAGCTGGACGATGAAGCCCGTGCAGGCCGGGTCCTCGTTGAGCCGCCGGATCGCCGCGGCGATGTCCTGCGCCGAGGCGTCGCCGGGCAGGTCCTCACGGATCGAGGCGATCCCGACCTCGGCGCAGTCGGAGTGCTTCCCCGCGACGTACCAGCGCGAGCCGGGGTCGTCGCCCACGAGAAGCGTCCCGAGCCCCGGGACCACGCCGCGCTCGGCGAGGGCGGCCACGCGCGCCGTGAGCTCGGACTTGATCGCGGCGGCCGTGGTCTTGCCGTCGAGGATCTGTGCGGTCATCGCTGCCCCGTTCAATGCTGCTCGAGGTGGGGGTACAGCGGGAAACGCTCAGCGAGCACCGCGGCCCGGGCACGTAGCGCCTCGACGTTCGCCTCGGTCGCATCGATGAGCGCCTCGGCGATGATGTCGGCGACCTCGGTGAACTCGGCGTCACCGAAGCCCCGCGTCGCGAGTGCGGGCGTGCCGATGCGCAGGCCCGAGGTGACCATGGGTGGGCGCGGGTCGTTCGGCACGGCGTTGCGGTTCACCGTGATACCGCACTCGTGGAGCAGGTCCTCGGCGTTCTTGCCGTCGAGGGGCGACTCGCGCAGGTCCACGAGCACGAGGTGCACGTCGGTGCCGCCCGAGCGCACCGCGATGCCGGCGTCCTTCGCGTCCTGCCGGGTGAGCCGCTCGGCGAGGATCTGCGCACCGCGCACCGTGCGCTCCTGACGGTCGCGGAACTCGGGGGTGCCCGCGATCTTGAAGGCCGTGGCCTTCGCGGCGATCACGTGCATGAGCGGGCCGCCCTGCTGGCCGGGGAACACCGCGGAGTTGATCTTCTTGGCGATCTCGGCGTCGTTCGTGAGGATGAAGCCCGAGCGGGGGCCGCCGATCGTCTTGTGCACCGTGGAGGACACGACGTGCGCGTGCGGCACGGGGCTCGGGTGCAGTCCCGCCGCGACGAGGCCCGCGAAGTGCGCCATGTCGACCCACAGGGTCGCGCCGACCTCGTCGGCGATCGCTCGGAACGCCGCGAAGTCGAGCTGGCGCGGGTAGGCCGACCAGCCGGCGATGATCACCTTGGGCTTGTGCTCGAGCGCGAGACGGCGCACCTCGGCCATGTCGACGAGCGAGGTCTCGGGGTCCACGCCGTAGGCGACGATGTCGTACAGCCGGCCCGAGAAGTTGATCTTCATGCCGTGCGTGAGGTGGCCGCCCTGGTCGAGCGCGAGACCGAGGATCGTGTCGCCCGGGCGCGCGATCGCGTGCAGCACCGCGGCGTTGGCCGTCGCGCCCGAGTGCGGCTGGACGTTCGCGAACTCGGCGCCGAACAGGGCCTTGGCCCGCTCGATCGCAAGGTTCTCGGCGACGTCGACCTGCTCGCAGCCGCCGTAGTAGCGCCGGCCGGGGTAGCCCTCGGCGTACTTGTTGGTCAGCACCGAGCCCTGCGCCTGGAGCACCGCGAGCGGGACGAAGTTCTCGCTCGCGATCATCTCGAGGGTGCCCTGCTGGCGGGCCAGCTCGGCGTCGAGGACGGCGGCGATCTCGGGGTCGATCTCGGCGAGGGGCGTGTCGAGGAAGTCAGCGCTCATGCTTCTCCTTGCGGGTCGGCGCGGCCGTGCGACCTCGCACGCGCGAGGCCACCCACACCGCTCGTGTGGTGACCCCTGGGCCCAGGCGTCCGACCCGAAGTCTGCTTAGTCGCTCCCCGGTGGTAACCCACCTCGCGCCAGTCGCGACGGGGTTCAGGGTAGCAAGGGGCACGGCTCGCGTCTGCCTTGTTTCCACGCGCGCGCGAGAGGCGAAGGTCCCACGTCGACGACGGCGCCGGGCTGGCGTCTCGCGGTGAGTGGCTCAGCCCTCGCTCGCGAGGAAGACGCGCAGTGCCTGGGTGAACACCTCGGGCTGCTCGGAGTGCACCCAGTGGCCCGCGTCCTTGACCGTGAGCTGGCGTGTGCGGCCGAACAGCGCGCGCATGCGCTCGCCGTGCTCGGGGCGCACGTAGTCCGAGCGGGCACCCGCGACCCACAGCACGGGGCCGTCGAAGCCTGCCCCCGGCGCGGGGTCGGGGAAGCCTCCGATCACGTCGAGCGAGGCGCGCAGCAGGTCGAGGTTCGCGCGCCAGCGCCACCCGCCGTCCGCGCGCTGCAGGTTCTGCAGCAGGAAACCGCGCACCGTGGGCGAGCCGATCAGCTCGGTCAGCTCGGCGTCGGCCTGCGAGCGCGACTCGAGGCGAGCCAGGTCGAGCGTCGCGAGCGCACCGAGCAGATGCTCGAACTCCCCCGTGCCGTTGCCCGCGGCGGGCGCGATGTCGACGACCACGAGGTGATCGACGAGCTCAGGGTGGCGCAGCGCGAGCTGCATCGCGACCTTGCCACCCATCGAGTGCCCGACCACGTGCACGCGAGCCTGCCCGCGCGCGGGGCCCGTGCCGTCGCCAGCAGGGGGCAGGGCGCCGTCGTCGGCGGGAATCCCCGGGGCGCCGTGGTCGGCGGGAACCCTGCCGCCGCCGGACGTGCCGAGGTGGCTGCGGACCGCCGCGGCGACGTCGTCGGCCATCGCGGCGTAGTCGACGCTCTCGGTCCACGGCGAGGCGCCGTGGTTGGGCAGGTCGACCAAGAGCGAGCGGAAGTCCGGCTCGAGGCCGCGCGCGATCGACTGGAAGTTCTTGCCCTGCCCGAACAGCCCGTGCAGGAACACGACGTACGGGCCGGACCCGCCGACCTCGGTCACCGACAGCTCGCTCACACCCACGAGCCTAGGTGCTCCGCCGGCTCACCCCCCTGATCGGGGGACGCCACACGAGCTCGAGCGCGGTGAGACACTCCGACCAGCCCACCCCCGGGCGACGGTGCGGGTCGCGCTCGGCGGACGGCGCGCGACCGAGCACGTCCTCGTCCGGTGTGCAAGGCCTCCGCCGAGGCCCGCGTCAGCCCGCCGTCTCGCCGATGATCTTGCGCAGGTAGGCGTACGTGAGGTCGCCCGTGCGCTGGTCGAACTCGTGCGAGTACCCGTGCTTGTTGTACAGCGCGATGTTCTGCACCGAGTCCTGGCTCGTGAACACCCAGATCTCCTCGGTGCCCTCGGGAAGCGCACCGGCGACCGCGATCATGAGCTGCGTCCCCAGGCCCAGGCCCTGGACGTCCGGGGCGACCGCGAACCGCCCGAGCGTCGCCTTCTCCCCCTCGAGCAGGATCCGCACCGAGCCCACGAGCCGGTGCCCCGCCCACGCACCGAGCGTGATGACGTCCTCACGTTCGAGGTCCTCGACGAGCTCCTCGAGCGTCTGCGTGAGCGGCGGGATGTTCGGGTCCCCCGTGATCTGCGCCTCGCTCACGAACGCCGCCCGACGCAGCGTGAGCAGCTCGCCCGCGTGCTCGACCTCGACACGGCGGATGTCAACCTCGGGTGCGACCATGCCGTCATGGTGTCAGAGCACGCGCGATCCGCCTAAGCACTTCCCGCGCGCGTCCGCGATCCGGGTACCCTCAGGCCTCGTGACTGCATCCGCGACGACGACCCCCTGGGTCCTCACGCTCTCGTGCCCCGACCGACCCGGCATCGTGCACGCGGTCGCCGGGCTGCTCGCCGAGCACGGCGGCAACATCACCGAGTCCCAGCAGTTCGGCGACCCCGACACGGGGCTGTTCTTCATGCGCGTCCAGGTCGACTCCGCCGCGGGACGGCCCGAGCTCGAGAAGGCCCTGAGCGACCTCGGCGAGCGGTTCTCGATGACCTGGCGGCTCGACGTCGCCGGACGGCCCGTGCGCACGCTCGTCATGGGCTCGACCGCCGCGCACTGCCTCAACGACCTCGCCTTCCGTCAGCGCTCGGGGCTGCTGCCGATCGACATCGTCGCGGTCGTGTCCAACCACACGACCCTCGCGAGCCTCGCGCAGTTCTACGGGATCGACTTCCACCACGTGCCCGTCACCCCCGAGACGAAGGAAACCGCCGAGGCGCGTCTGCTCGATCTCGTGCGCGAGCTCGACGTCGAGCTCGTCGTGCTCGCCCGCTACATGCAGATCCTGTCCGACTCGCTGTGCCGCGAGCTCGAGGGACGCATCATCAACATCCACCACTCCTTCCTGCCGTCCTTCAAGGGCGCCCGGCCCTACGCCCAGGCACACGACCGGGGCGTCAAGCTCATCGGAGCCACCGCGCACTACGTGACGCCCGAGCTCGACGAGGGGCCGATCATCGAGCAGGACGTCGAGCGGGTCGACCACACCCACTCGGTCGAGGCGCTCGTCGCGCTCGGCCAGGACGTCGAGCGCCGGGCCCTCGCGCGCGCCGTCGGGTGGCACGCCGAGCATCGCATCCTGCTCGACGGCCACCGCACCGTCGTCTTCCGCTGACGGGATCGAGCGCACCGCGCGCACCGGGGGCATGGCACGCGCCCGCCGGCCGCACCGCACCGCCGTGTGGAACGAAGTGGCGCACGATCGTTCCACTCGAGGGGTCTTGGGCACCTGTTCGTTCCACGCGACGACCGGATCGTTCCAGCGCGGACCAAGACGTTCCACCTCGGGTGCGAAAGGTTCCACCGTGGACGGGAACGTTCCACTTGGGAGGGGCGCGGGTGGGTGAGGAGATCGCCAGGTGGGTCGTGGCGGGCAGGTAGGTAGGTGGGTGCGCTCGGTCAGAGCGCGACGGCGCGCAGGGGGTGGAGGATGTGGGCGCCCGTGATCGCGCCGAGGATCTCCTCGTGGGTCACCGACTCGGCGTCGAAGGACCCGTTGTTGCGGCCGTGACGCAGCACCTCGATGCGGTCCGCGACCGCACGCACATCGTTCATGTTGTGGCTGATGAGCACGACACCCAGACCCAGGTCGCGCAGCCGCTCGATGTAGGTGAGCACCTCCGCGGTGTGCGCGACCGAGAGCGCCGAGGTCGGCTCGTCAAGGATCACGATGCGCGGGTCACCGATGAGCGTGCGCGCGATCGCGACCGACTGACGCTGACCCCCCGAGAGGGTCGAGACGGGGGTGCGCACCGAGGGCACGCGGCTCGTGAGGTCGCGCAGCACGCGGCGCGCGATGTTCTCCATGCGCGAGTCGTCGATCGCGACGCCCGTGCGCAGCTCGCGCCCCAGGAAGATGTTCGACGTGACGTCGAGGTTCTCGCACAGCGCGAGGTCCTGGAACACGGTCGCGATCCCGTGCGCGTGCGCCGCCGAGGGGCTCGCGATCGTGACCGCCTCACCGTCGATCTCGATCAGACCAGCGTCCGGGGTCAGCACCCCCGCGATGACCTTCGCGAGCGTCGACTTGCCCGCCGCGTTGTCCCCCACGAGGGCGACGACCTCGTGCGCGTGCACGTCGAGGTCGACGTCGACGAGCGCCTCGACCGCGCCGAAGCGCTTCGTGATGCCGCGCAGCGACAGCAACGGCGTCCTCGCGCGTGCACTCATCGCCACTCACCTACTCCCCGTCGCGTACGTGATACCTGCAGTGAATCCCTCGGCCCCGGGTGCGTCAACCGCCACCCCCGACCGAGAAGTCGCTCGACTGGATCGCGAGCAGGACCGCACCGAGCACCTCGGCACGCTCGCCGAGCTCGGCCGGGACCACCTCGAGCGGTGCGATCTGGTTGAGCAGGACGCGCCGGCGCACCGCGTCGCGCAGCGGCCCGAGCAGCACCTCGCCCGTCTCGGCGAGCTCCCCGCCGACGACGATGCACTGCGGGTTGACCGCCATCCCGAGACCCGCGACGACCGCCCCGATCTGCGCCCCCGCGTCCGCGATCACCTGCTGGCACCCCGGGTCGCCCTCGGTCGCGAGCTGGATGACGTCACGCAGCGCGACGTTGCCCAGGTTCGCGCGCAGCGGCGCGAGGAGTGCCTGCGCCCCGACGATCGTGTCGAGGCACCCGCGCGAGCCGCACCGGCAGATGTCCCCCGCCGGGTCGACCTGGACGTGCCCGATCTCCCCGGCCGTCCCCGCGAAGCCCCGGTGCACACGTCCCGAGATGACGATCCCCGCACCGACCCCGTGCGAGGCCCGCACGAAGATCGAGTCGCGAAACTCCTTGGCCGCACCGAGCACCGACTCGGCGAGCGCGCCGAGGTTCGCGTCGTTGTCGACGTACACGGGCCGACCGAGCCGCTTGTTGAGCACGTGCGCAAGGTGCACCTCGTCCCAGCCGCGCATGATCCCGCGCACCGAGACCATGCCCGTGCTCGAGTCGACCGGCGCAGGGACGCCGACGCCGATCGCGACGACGTCGTCGAGGCTCGAGCCGACCTGCTCGAGCAGGTCGACCGCGAGCAGGGCCGCCCGGTCGAGGCACGTGTCGACCCGGTGCTCGGGCGGGAGCGGGAGCGTCTGCTCGGCGACGACGTCGTAGGCGAAGTCCACGAGCGCGACGCGCAGCAGCCGGTGGCCGATCTGCACCCCGATCGCGAGCCCGACCTGCTTGGCGATCGTGACGAGCTGCGCGCGCCGTCCCGAGCGCGTCGTCGTCGACGTCTCGACCAGACCCGCCGCGAGCAGCTCGCGCACGAGCGTCGAGACGGTCGCGGTCGACAGGCCCGTCGCCTCGGCGAGCTCGATCTGGGTGAGCCCGCCGTAGCGGCGCACGGTCTCCACGACGAGGGAGCGGTTCGCCTCCCGCAACGAGGACAGCGAGCCAGCACCCGCCGCACGCCCAGCCACGCGGTCAGCCTATCCGCGTGCCGTCGTGGAGAACCGGCACACCGGCCTAACCTCCTGCGGCGCGTCGCTTGTTGACCAGGTCGAACGCGACCGCGGCGAGGAGCACGAGGCCCTTGATCGCCTGCTGCCACGCCGAGTCGACCGCCATGATCGACAGGCCCATGTTGAGCACGCCCATGATGAGCGCACCGACGATCGCTCCTGAGATGCGTCCGATGCCGCCCGTCACGGCCGCGCCACCGATGAAGCACGCCGCGATCGCGTCGAGCTCGTACATCGTGCCCGCCGCCGCGACGCCCGCGCCCGCGCGCGAGGTCGTCACGATCGCCGCGATCGAGGCGAGCAGACCCATGTGGACGAAGATCCAGAAGTCCACCCGGCGGGTGTTGACGCCCGAGAGCCCCGCCGCGAGCCGGTTGCCGCCGATCGCGTAGATGTGTCGGCCGAAGACGGTGCGCCCCATGACGAAGGAGTACACGACGACGAGCACCCCGATGATGATGAGCACGATCGGCGTACCGCCCGCCGAGAGTGACAGCACGACCGCGAGCGCCGCGATGCTCGCCGCGATCACGGTGACCTTCGCGACGAACAGACCGAGCGGCTCGACCTGGAGCTCGTGCTTGCGCAGCGAGGCGCGCGCCCGCAGCTGGGAGATCAGCATCGCGACGATCGCGATCGCCCCGATCACGAGGGTCACGGCGTCCGCCCGGTCGAGGTACCCGAGCCATGCGGGCAGCGAGCCGTTCGAGATGCGGATGAAGCCCTGCGGCAGGCCCGCGACGGTCTCGCCCACGAGCACGATCGCCAGACCGCGGAACAGCAGCATGCCCGCGAGGGTCACGATGAACGCGGGTATCCCGACGTAGGCGACCCAGAAGCCCTGCCACATGCCGACGAGCAGGCCTACCGCGAGGCCGATGAGCACCGCGACGGGCCAGTCGAGCTGCAGGTCGCGCATCGCGAGCGCCACGATCCCGCCGATGAACGCGACGACCGAGCCGACCGACAGGTCGATGTGCCCGGCGACGATCACCATGACCATGCCGATCGCGAGGATCATGACGTAGGCGTTCTGCTGGAACAGCGCCGCGACGTTGTTCGACAGCAGGAGCTTGCCCTTGGTGAGGATCTGGAACAGGACCACGATCGCGATGAGCGCGCCGAAGATCCCGTACTGACGCATGTTGCCGCTCACCCCGGCGAAGCGCTGCGCGAAGGACTCGCGCGGCGGGGTCGTCGGCTCGAGGGTCGTGTCGGTGGTCATCGCGTGGCCTTGTCCTTGCTCGGGTCCATCGTCATGAAGTGCATGAGTCGCTCCTGGGTCGCTTCCTCGCGTGCCACCTCGCCCGTGAGGCGGCCCTCGCTGATCGCGTAGATCCGGTCGCACAGCCCGATGAGCTCGGGCAGCTCGGACGAGATGACGATGACGCCCTTGCCCGAGTCCGCGATCCGGTTGATGGTCTGATAGATCTCGTACTTCGCCCCGACGTCGATCCCGCGGGTCGGCTCGTCGAGGATGAGCACGTCAGGATCGGCGTAGATCCACTTGCTCAGCACGACCTTCTGCTGGTTGCCGCCCGAGAGCTTGCCCGCGAGCGCCTCGACGTTCGGGGTCTTGATGCCGAGCTCCTTGCGGTACCGCTCGGCGACCTGCGTCTCGGCGTTGTGGTTGACCACGCCGCGGCTCGCGAGCTTGTCGAGCGCCGCGCCCGAGATGTTGCGCCGGATCGAGTCGATGAGGTTGAGCCCGTAGCGCTTGCGGTCCTCGGTCGCGTACGCGATGCCGTGCTTGATCGCCTGGTGGACCGTGCGGACCTCGATCTCCTTGCCGTCCTTGAAGACCTTGCCGCTGATGCGGGTGCCGTAGGAGCGGCCGAAGAGACTCATCGCGAGCTCGGTGCGCCCCGCGCCCATGAGCCCGGCGAGGCCCACGATCTCGCCGCGGCGGACGTTGATGCTCACGCCGTCGACGACCTTGCGCTCGTGGTCGATCGGATGGTGCACGGTCCAGTCCTCGATCCGCAGGACCTCCTCGCCGATCTGGGGCGTGTGGTCCGGGAAGCGGTTCTCGAGCGGGCGGCCGACCATCGCCCGGATGATGCGCTCCTGCGAGACCTCGCCCCCGCGCATGTCGAGCGTCTCGATCGTCTCGCCGTCGCGGATGACCGTCGTGGTGTCCGCGATCGCCTCGATCTCGCCGAGCTTGTGGCTGATGATGATGCAGGTGATGCCCTGCCCCTGGAGCGACCTGATGAGGTCGAGCAGGTGCTCGGAGTCCTCGTCGTTGAGCGCCGCGGTGGGCTCGTCGAGGATGAGCAGCTTGACGCGCTTGGACAGCGCCTTGGCGATCTCGACGAGCTGCTGCTTGCCCACGCCGATGTCGCGGATCTTCGTGTCAGGGCTCTCCTCGAGCCCGACGCGGGCGAGGAGCTTCGCGGCCTCGGAGTTCGTCTTGTGCCAGTTGACGATCCCTCGGCTGGCCTGCTCGTTGCCGAGGAAGATGTTCTCGGCGATCGACAGGTACGGCGAGAGCGCGAGCTCCTGGTGGATGATGACGATGCCGAGCGCCTCGGAGTCGCGGATGTTGCGGAACTCGACCTCCTCGCCCTCGAAGAGGATCTCTCCCTCGTAGCTCCCGTGCGGGTAGACGCCCGAGAGCACCTTCATGAGGGTCGACTTGCCGGCGCCGTTCTCCCCGCAGATCGCGTGCACCTCACCGCGGCGCACGCTGAGGTTGACGTCCTTGAGAGCGACGACGCCGGGGAAGCGCTTGGTGATGCCGCGCATCTCGAGGATGTGGTCGTGGTCCATGGCTCCTCGCTGCTTCGAGAGGGTTCTGTGCGCACACTAGCGCCGCGGTTGGCGGCACCGGCGGGGCGGTCCTCCCGCCCCGCCGGTGCCGCAGGTTCAGCCCGTGACGCTCGCGGTCACAGACCCAGGTCCTCGGCGGAGTAGAACTCCGAGCCCACGAGGATCTCCTCGACCGTGTCGGCCACGACGACGGTCGGGTCGAGCAGGTAGCTCGGGACGACCTTCACGCCGTTGTCGTAGGTCTCGGTGTCGTTGACCTCGACCTCCTCGCCCGCAGCGAGCTGGGAGATCATCGTCGCGACGCGGTCGCCGAGCTGACGGGTGTCCTTCCACACCGACATCGACTGCTTGCCCGCGAGGATGTTGAGGACGTTCGCCTGGTCGGCGTCCTGGCCGGTCAGGATCGGCCAGTCCTCGCCCGGGGTGTAGCCCGCGGCGTCGAGCGCCTGGGCGATGCCGAGCGCGAGCGAGTCGTTCGGCGAGAGCACGACGTCGACCTTCTCACCGCCCGCGTAGAAGGAGTTGAGGCGGTTCTGCATCTCGGACTGCGCGGTCTCCGACTTCCAGCCCTGGATGCCGATCGAGGCCCAGTCGTCGTTGCTCGCGGGCGCCTTGCCCGACGGCGTGACGAGCTTGCCCTCGTCGATGTAGGGCTTGAGGACGTCCCACGCACCGGCGAAGAAGAACTTCGCGTTGTTGTCGTCCGGCGAGCCGGCGAAGGGCTCGAGGTTGAACGGGCCCTCGGCGTTGTCGAGGTCGAGCTGCTCGACGATGTACTCACCCTGGAAGGTGCCGACGCGGTAGTTGTCGAAGGTCGCGTAGTAGTCGACGTTCTCGGTGCCGTTGATGAGGCGGTCGTACGCGATGACGATGACGTCGTTGTCCGCGGCCGTCTGGAGCACGGGACCGAGCGCGGTGCCGTCGATCGACGCGACGACGAGGACGTCGACGCCGTCGTTGATCATGTTCTGCAGCTGCGTGATCTGCATGTCGACCTTGTTCTCGGCGTACTGCAGCGAGGTCTCGAGGCCCGCGTCCTTCAGGAGGCTCTCGAGGTGGGCGCCGTCACGGTTCCAGCGCTCGAGCTCCTTCGTGGGCATCGCGATGCCGACCGAGGTGATGTCGGCCCCGGTCGCAGGCTCCTCGGTCTCGTCGGGCGCGCTCGTGGTCTCCTCGGGCGCGCTCGTGGTCGGGTCGGTCGTCCCGCCCCGCTCGCTGCTGCAGGCTGCGACGCCACCCACGAGCAGCGCGGCCGTGGCAAAGCCCGCGGCCACCTTCTTCAGTGTCGAAGACATCCTTGTCCGCTCCTTGTTCGCTCGGTCGACGCCGGCGGCCGAGGGCTGCTTCGCCCTGCGACCGGCCCGCATGCTGCGGGTGACCCGGCCTCGCGTTGTCGCTTGTATTCAAGGTCCTAACGCAACTAGCGCGCAAGCGCCGTTATCGAACTGTGTCCTAGGAGTACTGGCGGCCAAACATGCCCGCTATCGCCCAGATAGGATTTGCACCTCGAACACAGAGCGGCGTAGGTGTGTCCCAGGTCACACCCGCGCCTCCGCTCAGCGGGCGATCTGGACCCTGCCCGACGACGGCGCGTGGTGCCCACCAGGCTTCCCCGGCTTGCCGGGCTTGCCGGGCCGCTGGCCGTCGACGAACACGGCGACCGTCCGGCCGGGGGACGCTCGCGGTCCTCGACGACGACGTCCATGACGCCGCCTTGACGACGGGGTCGGCGCCCTGCGCCTGGACGGGCGAGAGCCGGTAGCTCTCCCCCGCGAGGCCGTCGACCGGCACCGTGACCGTCTCGGGGCTCGCGTCGAGGACCACAAGCACCCCGTCGAGCCCCGTGTCGACGTCGCGGCCCACCGTGTCGTCGACCTGCATGACGACCACGCCCGGGAGCGCGTCAGGCCCGCGGCCGAAGCCGTTGGTCCGCTTCGACCAGTCGAGCACGTTGAACCAGTCCCCCGAGTTGTCGCTGTGGCGGTCGAGGGACTTCGAGCGCAGCAGGTCGGCGCCGGCGTGCCAGAAGGAGGGGGTCTGGGCGAGCGCCGCCGTCGCGAGGGACAGGGTGTTCATGCGCACGCGGTCCGCCATCGAGGTGCTCTGCGGAAGCTTGAGGGTGAGCGAGTCGAAGAGCGTCTCGTTGTCGTGCGCGTCGACGTGGGTGATGACCTCCTCGGGCGACTCGACATACCCGGCTGGCTGGCCGTTGCAGTCGAGCTGTTCACCGGTGCGCACCTGCCCGTCGCAGGCGAGGAAGGAGAAGTCGCGCAGGCGGTCGGAGAAGGTCCCGTGCCACCGAGCTGACCCTGGGTGGCCCGCTCGAAGTCTTTCGCGGCGAGGCTCGCGCACCGATGGGACCGATGCCCCGGACTCACCCGAACGCGTGAGAGATGAGCCAGTCGCGTGAACGCGACCTTCTGTCTCACATGGCGGACGAGAACTTTCGATAATCGTTTTCTCAGCGCGTGACGATAGTCCTCGCGCAGTTTTCGCAGGTCACGCTGCCGCGCAGGCCAGCGCGGTGAGAGCGATTCCGCTCAGAAAGCGCATCGATCAAGGCCCCTGAACATCCCATGTATCGGGCGTTTCGTTCCGTTTGACGAACATTTCGGGCTATCCAACACTCACCGGACCGATGGGTCGAAGTCGACCCACGTCACTTCCGAGGAGGAAAGATGACAGCACGAATGCGCCGATCCCGGATCGCCGCTGCGATAGCCGCGACCGGCATCGCGATGTCCGGGATCACTCTCGCCGCGCTCCCCGCGAGCGCCGCGGGCGCGACGCTCCACGAGGCCGCCGCCGAGTCGGGCCGGTACTTCGGTTCCGCGATGGCCGCGCACTACCTCAACAACAGCCAGACCACCTCGATCCTCAACCGCGAGTTCAACATGATCACCGCGGAGAACGAGATGAAGATGGACGCGATGCAGCCCCAGCGCGGCAACTTCAACTGGTCGAGCGGGGACCGCATCGTCAACTGGGCGCTGCAGAACGGCAAGCAGGTGCGCGGGCACGCCCTCGCGTGGCACTCCCAGCAGCCAGGCTGGATGCAGAGCATGGAGGGCCCCCAGCTGCGCCAGGCGATGCTCGACCACGTGACGCAGGTCGCGACGTACTACCGCGGCAAGATCCACTCGTGGGACGTCGTCAACGAGGCCTTCGCGGACGGAAGCTCGGGCGCGCGCCGCAACTCGAACCTGCAGCGCACGGGTGACGACTGGATCGAGGCGGCCTTCCGCGCCGCGCGCGCCGCCGACCCCCAGGCCAAGCTCTGCTACAACGACTACAACACCGACAACTGGGACCACGCCAAGACCCAGGCGGTCTACCGGATGGTCCGCGACTTCAAGCAGCGCGGCGTGCCGATCGACTGCGTCGGCTTCCAGGCCCACTTCAACTCCGGCAACCCCGTGCCGAACAACTACCACGTGACGCTGCAGAACTTCGCCGACCTCGGCGTCGACGTGCAGATCACCGAGCTGGACATCGAGGGCTCGGGGCAGTCCCAGGCCGAGCAGTTCGACGGCGTCGTCCAGGCGTGCCTCGCGGTCACGCGCTGCACCGGCATCACCGTCTGGGGCGTCAAGGACACCGACTCGTGGCGCTCCTACGGCACCCCTCTGCTCTTCGACGGCAACGGCAACAAGAAGCTCGCGTACCACGCCGTCCTCGACCGCCTGAACAGCGGTGGCACCCCGGCCGACCCGGGCGACCCCGGTCCTGGTGACCCCGGTCCCGGCGACCCCGGCCCTGGTGACCCGGGCCCCGGGACGCCGAGCTGCACGGCGACCTACTCCGAGGGCGAGAAGTGGAACGACCGCTTCAACGGCATCGTGACGATCCGCGCCGACACGAACATCTCGAGCTGGACCGCGACCGTGCAGCTGCAGTGGCCGCAGTACGTCTCGGCGACGTGGAACGGCTCGCCGACGTGGCCGGCCGAGCGCACGATGGTCATGCGCCCCGCGGGCAACGGCTCGCTCGGCGCGGGCCAGACGACGAGCTTCGGCTTCACCGTCATGCACGGTGGCAACTGGACCTGGCCCCAGGTCAGCTGCGCCGCGTCGTGACGCTGCGTTGAGCGCCCCGGGGGCGTCGTGGCCTCGCGCCGCGGCGCCCCCGGGCGTCGTTTCGCCCGAAGTGTCACGTTCTGGACGCTCCTGCCGCGCGTGGCCGTCACCCGTTTGGATGAGCCCCGAGTGACCCGTCCAGCACGAAGGAGCAGCTCGTCCATGACTTCTCGTCCGCGTCCCGCCGCGCTCGCCGCCGCCGTCGTCCTCGCCGCAGCGAGCCTCACCGCGTGCGCCGACCAGAGCGGCTCGGCACCCGCCGCCGCGAACACCGTCGAGACGGCCACGAGCGAGGTAGAGGTCTTCACGTGGTGGGCCTCGGGCTCGGAGAAGGTCGGGCTCGACGCCCTCGTCGACGAGCTCGGTGCCAGGCACCCGCACGTGCGCTTCGTGGACGCGGCCGTCGCCGGCGGGGCGGGCTCGGCGGCGAAGGACCTCCTGCAGTCCCGGCTCCAGGCGAACGACCCGCCGGACACGTTCCAGGTGCACGCAGGCGCCGAGCTGTGGGACTACGTCGAGGCGGGGCAGATCGAGGACGTCGCCCACCTGTACGTCCAGCTCGGCCTGCGGGACGCGTTCCCCGACGAGCTCGTCGAGCGCCTCCTCGTGGACGGCAAGATCTACTCGATCCCCGCGAACATCCACCGCGCGAACGTCGTGTGGGCCAACCCGGGCGTGCTCGCGGCCGCGGGCCTCGACCCTGCCGCGGCCTACCCGACCGTCGAGGACTGGCTCGCCGCCTTCGAGGCCGTCGAGGCGGCCGGACGCACGCCGCTCGCGGTCGCGACGACGTGGACCCAGGTCCACCTGCTCGAGACGATCCTGCTCGCCGAGCTCGGCCCCGAGGCCTACGTCGGGCTCTGGGACGGGACGACCGACTGGGCGAGCGCCGAGGTCACGGCCGCGCTCGAGACCTTCGAACGCGTCATGAGCTTCACGAACTCCGACCGTGACGGGCTCGACTGGCCCGACGCGACCCAGCGCGTGATGGACGGCGAGGCGGCTTTCACGGTCATGGGCGACTGGGCGGCCGTGGCGTTCACCGAGGCCGGCAAGGTCGAGGGCACCGACTTCACCTACTTCCCCGTCCCGGGGACCCACGGGGTCTTCGACTTCCTCGCGGACTCGTTCACCCTCCCCGTCGGCGCGCCGAACCCCGAGGGCGCCCGGGCGTGGCTCGAGGTGGTCGGCTCGGTCGAGGGCCAGGTCGAGTTCAACCTCGCGAAGGGCTCGATCCCGGCGCGCGTCGACATCGACCCCACGCTGTTCTCGCCCTACCAGCAGACCGCGATCAGCTCGTTCACGGAGGACACGATCGTGCCCTCGCTCGCGCACGGTGCCGCGACGCGCATCGCGTGGCTCAACGCGATCTCCGACGCGACGAGCCGCTTCACGACCGGCGGCTCGGACCTCGAGACTTTCCAGGCCGACCTCGTCGCGGCGGCCGGCTGACCCGCGCGGCGGGTCCGCTCAGCCCGAGCGGGCCCGCCGTGCGAGGGCGTCGAGGCCGATCGCCCCCGCGAACACGAGACCCGTGACGATCAGGCGCACCGAGAAGTCCCCGCCCACGAGCAGCACGCCCGTCGCGATCGACTGCACGATGAGCACCCCGAGCAGCGCCGACCATGCCGAGCCGCGACCGCCGAACAGGCTCGTGCCGCCGATCACGGCCGCCGCGATCGCGGTGAGCGTGAGGTCGACGTCACCCGTGCCCTGGTTGGCCGCCGCGAGCCGCCCCGTCGCGAGGACCCCGCCGAGCGCAGCCATCGTCGAGGAGAGGACGAAGGCCGAGACGAGGACCCGGCGCACGGGGACGCCTGCCTTGCGCGCGGCGTCCGCGTCCCCACCGACCGCCCGGATCGCCCGACCCCACCGCGTGCGGCGCAGCGCGACGTCGGTCAGCGCGACGAGCCCCACGAGCGCCGCGAACGGCACGCCGACCCCCCGGTTCGTGCCGAGGTAGGCGACGACCCCCGCGAGGATCCCCGCGAGCAGCACGACGCGGCCGAGCAGGAGCCCGAGCGGCTCGACCGGGAGGTCGAGCCGGACGCGCCGGGCCCGGTCGTACCACCGGGTGCCGGCGAAGGCGGCGACGACGACCGCGACGATCGCCCACGAGACGGCAGGGGCGAGGAACGCTCGCTGGCTCAGGTCGACGAGCCAGGTCTCGAACGGGACGTTGACCGATCCCGTGGGACCGAGCACGCGCAGCTGGAGCCCCATGAGGAGCAGCAGACCCGCGAGCGTGAAGACGAACGCGGGGACGCCGAGCCGCGCGTGGATGAGCCCGTAGACGAGCCCCGCGACGACCCCGACCGCGATCGCGGCGAGCACCGCGATCCACTGCGACCAGCCCCACTGGACCGAGGCGACCGCCGTGACGGCCGCCGCGAGCCCGCTGAGCGCACCGACCGACAGGTCGAGCTGGCCGACGTGCAGGACGATCACGACGCCGAGCGCAAGGACGCCGAGCACCGCGGACTGCTGCGTGAGGTTGACGAGGTTGTCCGCGGACAGGAAGGCGGGGTTGAGCGACTGGAACACGAGCCACACGAGCACGAGGGCCGCGGCAGGTCCTGCGAGCCCCAGCTGTGCGGTGCGCACGCGGTGGCGGGCGTGCGAGAGCAACGTCGTCATCGGGCACCTCCTCCCCGCTCCTCGCCCCGCCGTGGGGCGCCCACCCCCGTGACTGCCGCGAGCAGCTCCTCCTGGGTCGCGAGCGCCGCGTCGAACTCGCCGTTGACGCGACCGAGGCGCAGCACGACGATCCGGTCGGCGACAGCGTGCATGTCGACGAGCGAGTGGCTCGTGACGACGACGCCGTGCCCACGCTCGCGCAGCCGCTCGAGGAGGGTGAGGAACTGCGCCGTCTGGCGGGTCCCGAGGGCCGAGGTCGGCTCGTCGAGGACGATCACGCGGGGCTCGCCGAGCAGGGCGCGCGCGATCGCGACGGCCTGGCGCTGCGCGGCGGACAGGGCTCCGACGGGCACGCGCACGGACGGCACCCGGACCGAGAGCTGGCCGAGCAGCTCCCACGCCTGCTTCTCCATCGAGACCTCGTCGAGGAAGCTTCCGCGCGTGAGCTCGGCGCCGAGGAAGAGGTTCTCGACGACGTCGAGGTTCGGTGCGAGCGCGAGGTCCTGGAAGACGCTCGCGATGCCGTGCTGGCGTGCGACCGCGGGGCTCGCGAGCGTCACGGCCCTCCCGCCGACGGCGATCTCGCCCGCGTCGGGACGCTGGTTGCCCGAGATGACGCCCACGAGGGTCGACTTGCCTGCCCCCGAGTCGCCGATCACGGCAAGGACCTCGTGGCTGCGCAGCTCGAGGTCGACGCCGTCGAGCGCCCGGGCGGCGCCGTAGCTCTTGACGATCCCTCGCAGGGACAGCACGGGGGCGCTCACGTCCGGCCCCCCGGCAACAGGCCCGCATCCTCGCAGGCTCGGGTGTAGGGCTGCACGCAGATCTCCTCCACGGTGTAGACGCCCCCGTGCACGATGACACGCTCGAGGTTGTCGATCGTCACGGCGACAGGGGCGAGCAGGAGCGAGGGGACGCCGTCGACGACGGCGGTCGTGACGGGCTTCTCGCCGCGCAGGACGCGGACCGCGAGCTCGGCCGCGGTGCGGGCCTGCTGGTCGAGCGCCTTGTAGACGGTCATGGTCTGCTCGCCCGCGACGATGCGCTGGAGCGCGGCGAGCTCGGCCTCCTGGCCGGTCACGGGGGGCACGGGGTCGTACCCGGCCGAGCGCAGGGCGGAGACGACGGCCCCGGCCATGCCGTCGTTCGCGGCGTGCACACCGTCGACCTGGCCCGCGAACTGGGCGAGCTGGCCCGTGACCCACTCGTGCGCCTTGTCAGGGCTCCAGTCGGGCGTGTCGTACTCGGCGAGGACGACGATGCCAGTGCCCTCGAGCGCGCTGTGCACACCCTCGCTCAGCGCGGCCGAGTTGGGGTCGGTCGGTGAGCCGTGCACGAGCAGGACGCCCTGGGTCGGGGCGTCGGGGCCGGCGCGCCGCGCGAGCAGGGCCGCGACGAGCGCCTCGCCCTGGAGCCGGCCGATGTGCCGGGAGTCGAACGAGACGTAGTAGTCGAGCTCGGCCCCCGCGATGAAGCGGTCGTAGGCGATCACGGGGACACCTCGCTCGTGCGCCTGACGCACGATGCTCACCGCGGCGACCGCGTCGACCGCGTCGAGCACGAGCACCCCCGCGCCGCGCGTGAGCATCGACTCGGCCTGCTGCTGCTGGCGCGCGGCGTCCTGGTCGGCGTTCGCGCTGAGCACCCGGCATGCGGGGCAGCGTGCCGCGACGACCCGTTCGAAGGCGGGCCGGTCGACGGCCTCGTACCGTGCGGCCTTCGACTCGGGCAGCAGGAGCCCGATCACGTCGTCGGAGGGCTCGGAGCCCGAGGGGGGTGCGGCGCACGCCGCGAGCGCGAGGCAGACGGCGAGCGCGACCAGCCCGAGACGGAGGCGGTTCATGCCGGACCCCCTGCTCCCGGGACGGCGACGTGGTCGAGGGCGAGCGCGAGGGCGCCGCGCACCTCGGCGCTCGGACCGAGCTCACCCGCGACGACCTCGACGGGGCCCGCGAGGCTCAGGATCGCACGGGACTCGATCGCCGAGCGGACCGGCTCGAGGAGCAGCTCGCCGGCCTGGGCGAGCTGACCGCCGACGACGACGAGCTCAGGGTCGACGACGTTGCACACGGTCGCGAGCGCGGCCCCGAGCGAGCGGCCCGCGTCGGACACGAGGCGCCGGCAGCCCGGGTCCCCGGACAGCGCGCGGGTGACGATGTCGCGCAAGGTGAGGGGTCCGTGCGACTGGCGGACGCTCTCCATGAGCGCGATCGCGCCGATCACGGTCTCGAGGCAGCCGCGGTTGCCGCACCGGCACAGCGCGCCGTGCTCGTCGACCGAGACGTGCCCGATCTCGCCTGCGGCCCCGATGCGGCCCCGGAACAGCCGCCCGCCGAGGACGAGCCCGCCGCCCACACCGTGCGAGACCCGCACGTACAGCATGTGCTCGCGGCCCCGGCCCGCCCCGAGGCGGCTCTCGGCGAGGGCGCCGAGGTTGGTCTCGTTGTCGACGTGGACGGGGACGTCGAGGCGACCGCCGAGCACCTCGGGGACCGCGACGCCGTCCCAGCCGCGCAGCAGGCCGTGCGAGGAGACCTGGCCCGTCGCGGGGTCGACGGGGGCGGGCACGCCCACGCCGACCGCGAGCACCTCGTCGAGCCGGGCGTCGACCGACTCGACGAGCTCGGTCACGAGCAGGGTCGCGCGGTCGAGCCCCGCGTCGGCGCGGTGCTCGGGGGGCAAGGGCATGCGTTCCTCGGCGAGGATGCGGTGCGTCACGTCGGACAGCGCGACGCGCAGGGAACGGGCGCCGAAGTGCACGCCCGCGACGAGGCCGAGGTTGCGTGCGAGGGTGACCTGCTGCGCGCGGCGGCCCGAGCGCGACGTCGGCGAGGTCTGCAGGACGCCGCTCGCGACGAGCTCCTTGACGATGTTCGACACGGTCGCCGGGGACAGGCCGGTGACGCCGGCCAGCTCGACCTGCGTGAGAGAGCCACGCTGCTGGACGGCGTTGACGATCCGGGCGCGATTGGCTTCACGCAGTGAAGTCTGCGAACCCGGAGTGACCCGGTCCGTTCCCACGCGCCGCAGCATAGCGGAGTGATCGCTGTCACTTGGGCACCTTCGTTGACCTGCGTGAAGCCCGCCCAGAGGCACTGAGCGAGGTGCCTTTACCTAATCAAGCGAAGATCACGAAACGGCCACTCTTGTGTTCACTTCTTGACGCCAAGGTTCGTCATGCCCTTCGATGGGGCCTGCAACCCCCGGCCCACCGCGGCCGGACCCCCTCGCCCACCAGCGAGGAGCTCATCTCACCGTGATCCACGGCAATGACGACGTAGGAGAGAGAATCTGATGCGCATCCGACGCACTCGCCCCGCCCTCGCGGCAGGGCTCGTGGCTGCGAGCCTCGCGCTCGCGGCCTGCAGCAACGGCGGGTCGGCCGACCCGACGTCCTCCGCCCCCGCCGGCGACGACGACGCCGCCGCCCAGACCGAGGTCGAGGTCTTCACGTGGTGGGCCTCGGGCTCGGAGAAGCTCGGCCTCGACGCCCTCGTGGCGGTCTTCGACGAGCAGCACCCGAACGTCGAGTTCGTCAACGGCGCGGTCGCCGGTGGCGCAGGCTCGGCCGCGAAGGACCTCCTGCAGTCCCGCCTCCAGGCCAACGACCCGCCGGACACCTTCCAGGCGCACGCGGGTGCTGAGCTGACCGACTACATCAACGCCGGCCAGGTCGAGGACGTGGCCGACCTGTACGTCGAGTTCGGTCTGCGCGACGCCTTCCCGGCCGACCTCGTCGACCGCCTCACGGTCGACGGCAAGATCTACTCGATCCCCTCGAACATCCACCGCGCGAACGTCGTGTGGGCCAACCCGACCGTGATCTCCGAGTCGGGCCTCGACCCCGAGGCGTCCTACGCGAGCCTCGACGAGTGGTTCGAGGCGCTCGACAAGGTCCAGGACGCGGGCTTCACGGCGCTCTCGGTCGCGACGACGTGGACCCAGGTGCACCTGCTCGAGACGATCCTGCTCGCCGAGCTCGGCCCCGAGGCCTACAACGGCCTGTGGGACGGCTCGACCGACTGGGCGAGCGCCGAGGTGACGGCCGCGCTCGAGGCCTTCGAGAAGGCCATGAGCTACACGAACACCGACCGTGACGGGCTCGACTGGCCCGACGCGACGCAGCAGGTCATGGACGGCCAGGCCGCGTTCAACGTCATGGGCGACTGGGCTGTCGCCGCGTTCGAGGAGGCCGGCAAGGCCGAGGGCACCGACTACATCTACTTCCCGGTCCCCGGCACGCACGGCGTGTTCGACTTCCTCGCCGACTCCTTCACCCTGCCCGTCGGCGCCCCGCACCCGGACGGTGCGAAGGCGTGGCTCGAGACGGTCGGCTCGCTCGAGGGCCAGGTCGCGTTCAACAAGGCCAAGGGCTCGATCCCGGCCCGCACCGACGCGGACCCGACGGAGTTCTCGCCGTACCAGCAGACGGCGATCACCTCGTTCGCCGAGGACACGATCGTCTCCTCGCTCGCGCACGGTGCCGCGACGCCGATCGCGTGGCTCAACGCGATCTCCGACGCGACGAGCAAGTTCACGACCGGCGGCGGTGACCTGGCGACGTTCCAGGCCGAGCTCGTCGCCGCTGCGGCAGGCTGATCACCGGCCATCCACCATCCCCAGCGGTGCGGTCCCGTCCCCCCGGGCGGGACCGCACCGTGATCGCCTGCCAGCCCCTTCGAACCACCTAGGAGGCACCGGTGCCTCGCACGCTCCGCCGCTGGGGTCCGCCCCTGCTCCTCATCTCCCCCTCGGCCGTCCTCATGGCCGTGTTCGTCTACGGCCTGCTCGCCGCGAACGCGCAGACGTCCATGACGGACATCCACACCGCGGCCCAGGCGACCGGCCGTGAGCCCTCGTCGTTCGTGTGGCTCGACAACTACGTCGCGCTGCTCGGCTCCCCCGCGTTCCAGCACTCCTTGAAGAACCTCGCGCTGTACACCGTGGTGTTCCTCGCCGGGACGATGTTCTTCGGCTTCCTGTGGGCCTGGCTGCTCGACCGGCCCGTGCGGTTCGAGGGCGTGTTCCGCTCGATCTACCTCTTCCCGATGGCCGTGTCCTTCGTCGCCTCGGGTGTCGTGTGGCGCTGGCTGCTCAACTCGAACCAGGGCGAGCAGGCCTCGGGCCTCAACCGCCTGTTCCAGATGATCGGTCTGGACTTCCTGCAGAACAACTGGTGGAACAACGTCGACGTCGGGATCGCGGCGATCGCGATCCCCGCGATCTGGCAGCTCTCGGGCTACGTCATGGCCCTGGTCCTCGCGGGTTTCCGCGGCATCCCCGAGGAGTTGCGCGAGGCCGGCCGGATGGACGGCGCGAGCGAGTGGAAACTCTACCGCCACGTGCTGTTCCCGCAGCTGAGCCCCGTCGCGCTCTCGGCCGTGATCATCATCGGCCACATGTCGCTCAAGGCCTTCGACCTCATCATGGCGATCTCGAAGCCTGCGAACTACCAGACGAAGGTCCCCGCGATCGACATGTACGTCTTCAAGTCGAGCTTCGACTACGCGAGCTCGGCCGCCGTGGGCGCGATCCTGCTGGTCATCGTCGCGGCCCTGATCATCCCCTACCTCGTGCACATCTCACGGACGGAGAAGGCCAAGTGAGCGCCCCGAGCAGCACCGCACCCGTCGCCCTCGCGCCGACGACGACGCCCCGCGCACCGAAGGTCCGCTCGCGGTTCTCGGTCGGGCGCACGCTCAAGTACCTCGTCCTGCTGTTCTTCCTCGTCGTGGTCCTCATCCCGGTCTACGTCCTGGTCGTGACGAGCTTCAAGGGCCCAGGCGACGCCGCGGCCGTGCGGGCGTGGAACCTGCCCGAGGTGTGGGTGCTCGACAACTGGAAGGGCGCGTGGGACGCGCTGTCGCCCGCGCTGTGGCGCACGATCCAGATGGTCGTCCCCGCGGCCGTGATCTCCTCGTTCCTCGGGTCGATGAACGGCTTCGTGCTCGCCCGGTGGCGCTTCCCGTACGCGGATCTCGTGTTCACGCTGATCCTGTTCGGGATGTTCATCCCCTACCAGGCGGTGATGATCCCGCTCCTGCAGCTCATGCTCGGTGCGGGCGTGCCGAGCGGCGTGCCGTCGCTCATCATCCTGCACGTCATCTACGGCATCCCGATCACGACGCTCATCTTCCGCAACTACTACATGTCGGTTCCCGAGGAGCTCATCGAGGCGGCGCGCGTGGACGGTGCGGGGATGCTGCGCACCTTCGGCTCGATCGTCCTGCCGATCTCGATCCCGAGCTTCGTCGTCGTGCTCATCTGGCAGTTCACCTCGGCGTGGAACGACTTCCTCTTCGCGGTGTTCTTCTCCTCGAGCGGCAACGGCCCGGTCACCCTCGCGCTCAACAACCTCGCGAACGGGGCGCTGCTGACCAACTACGGCATCTCGATGTCAGGCGCACTGCTCGCGTCGTTGCCGACGCTGCTCGTGTACGTCCTGCTCGGCAAGTACTTCATCGGAGGCCTCATGTCCGGCTCCGTCAAAGGCTGACCCCCTCGAGGAGGGGCCGGGTCGGGCCGGCTCCCCCGGCTCTGCCCGGCCCGGCCCCTCCTGACGACCGGAGCCCCACGAGGGCGATCCCGTCCGCCGCAACCCG
>JAJUHG010000005.1 GCA_029267995.1 Micrococcales bacterium | reverse complement strand
CGCGCCGCGGTGCGGGGTGGGCGGTCCGGGTCAGGACTCGGTGAGCTTGGCGACGAGGTGGTCGGGCACGGGCTCGTAGTGCGAGAACTCGGTGTCGAACTCCCCGTGACCGCCCGTGATCGAGCGCAGGTCGGCGACGTAGCGGGTCAGCTCGGCCTCCGGTACGAGCGCCTCGATCTGGCACACGTCACCGTCGAGCACGTCCGTCGAGGAGATGCGCCCGCGCCTTGCCGACAGGTCGCCCATGACGTCGCCCTGCTGCGCCGTGGGGACCCGCACGCGCACCGTGCAGACCGGCTCGAGCACGGTCGTGCCCCCCTTCGCGAGCGCCTCCTTGACCCCGAGCACCGCCGCAGTGCGGAACGCCATCTCGGAGGAGTCGACCGAGTGGTGCTTGCCGTCGTAGCACTCGACCTCGACGTCGACGACCTCGAAGCCGCGCGGCCCGCCCGCCGCCATCGCCTCGCGCACGCCCCGCTCGACCGCAGGGATGTAGTTGCGCGGGATCGCGCCGCCCACGACCGAGTCCTTGAATGTCACGCCCGCGCCCCGCTCGAGCGGGCGCAGGCGCAGCTGGGCGATCGCGAACTGGCCGTGCCCGCCCGACTGCTTCTTGAGCCGCCCCTCGGCCTCGGTCGGCCGGGTGATCGTCTCGCGGTAGGCGACCTTGACCGGTTCGGTCCGCACCTCGACGCCGAACTTGCGCGCGAGCCGCTCGATCGCGACCGTGACGTGCACGTCACCCAGACCGCGCATGACCGTCTGGCCCGCACCCGCCCCGCCGACCCGCTCGACGCGCAGCGTCGGGTCCTCCGCGACGAGCTTCGCAAGCGCCGCGGAGAGCTTGTCGTCGTCGGCCTGCGTCGCGGGCTGGAGCGCGACCGCGTACGGAGTGCCACGCTCGGGCAAGCCGCGGAAGCGCAGCGGGACCTTCCCGAGAGCGAGCACCGAACCTGTCGGGGAGCCGGCGAGCTTGGGTGCGGCGGCGATGTCCCCGGCCACGACCGTCGTCGTCGGCAGGTGCTCCTTGCCGCGCAGGAAGAACAGCCCGTGCAGCCGCTCCTCCTGACCGGTCGTCGCGTTGACCAGACGCATGTCGTTGCGCACGGTCCCCGAGAGCACCTTGAACAGCGAGAGCTGGCCCACGAAGGGGTCGGTCACGGTGCGGAACACGAGCAGCGCGGGCTCGCCCGCGGGGTCGGCCGTGACCTCGACCTCGGTATCCCCCGCCATGAGCGTCGTCGGCCGGTCCGCGGGGGAGGGGCCGAGCTCGCACACGTACTCCGCGAGCTGGTCGACGCCGACCCCGGTCAAGGCCGAACCGAGCAGCACGGGGAACGCGGTGCCCGCGAGGACCTCGTGCGCGAGCGAGGTCTCGAGCTCGCTCGCCGAGGGCACCTCGCCCGAGAGGTACCGCTCGAGCGCGTCGTCGTCGCCCGAGACGATCTCCTCGGTGACCTGCTCGTGGAGCTCGTGCTGCTCCGCGGCGACGTCGTCGGGCGCCTCGGCCGGCCGCGCCTGCCCGCTCGCGTCGTAGTCGAAGGACTCCTCGGTGAGCACGTCCGCGACGCCGTGCAACGACTCCTCCTCCCCGAGCGGGAGCTGGAGCGGGACGACCCCCGTCCCGAAGCGCGCCCGCAGCTCGGCGAGCACCGCGTGGAAGTCCGCGCGTGGGCGGTCCTCCTTCGTGACAAAGATCAGCCGCGGGATCCCCGCGGCCTCGCACTGCGCCCACACCTGCTCGGTGCCTACCTCGACCCCGTCGACCGCGCTCACCACCACGACCGCAAGGTCGGCGACCGCGAGCGCCGCGTCGGTCGCCCCCGCGAAGTCCGCGAAGCCGGGGGTGTCGATGAGGTTGATCCTCGTGGTCGCCCCCGTCGCGCACGTCCACGTCATGGGCGCGAGGTTCGCCGAGAGGGAGATGCCGTGCGCGATCGCCTCGGGCTCGTGGTCGGTCACGGTCGTGCCGTCCTCGACCCGACCCGGGCGGGTCGTCACGCCCGCGCGATGCAGGAGCGCCTCGACGAGCGTCGTCTTGCCGCTCCCGGCGTGCCCCACGAGGGCAACGTTGCGGATCTGGGGCGTCGTCGCCGTGTCCATGGGCGCTCCTCGGGTCGAGCGTGGCTTGCCAAGAATGCTAGCCAGCGCCAGGCGGACGGGCAGGACCAAGGGCTCAACATGCTCTCGAGGTGCGAAACGGGCGAACCGGGCGAATACTCGGCGGCGGGGACCGCCTGCACGGGCGCGCCCCCGAGGGATGCGGCGACCGAGGATGCTCGCGCTCCGGCCATCGTGCGTTCACGCGCGGGCCACCGAGGCCGCCCAGCCTGACTTCGTCAGCCACGAGCGAGGAGAACCCGGTGTCCCCAGCACGAGCCGCACGAACCCGACAAACCTTCCGCCGACCGCTGCTTGCCCTCGTCGCGGGCCTCGCCGTCGGCCTCGGCCTCGTGGGCGTCCAGCCCGCGATGGCCGCCCCGGACGGTTCGGGAGTCGTCATCAACGAGGCGTTCCTGTCCGGAGGAAGCTCCGGCGCGCAGTTCAACCGCAAGTTCGTCGAGCTGTTCAACCCGACCGACACCGACGTCGACCTGACCGGGTGGTCCTTGCAGTACCGCTCGGCCACGGGGACCGGCTCGTTCACGGGTGTGACCCCGCTCAGCGGGACGATCCCTGCGGGCGGGTACTTCCTCGTCGCAGGGGGCTCGAACGGTACGAACGGGGCCGACCTGCCGACCCCGGACGTCTCCGGCTCGATCAACCCCTCGGGCACGACCGGCACGATCCTGCTCGCGAACGTCACGACCGCGCAGTCCTTTGCCCCCGGCTCGGTGACCACGGGCGGCGTCGTCGTCGACCTGCTCGGCTACGGCACGTCGAACACCTTCGAGACCGCGGCCGCCGCGGCGCCCTCGAGCAACGCCGACGCGCCGTCGTTCCAGCGCACCGACGGGATCGACACCGACAACAACGCGGCTGACTTCACGCTCTCCGACGACATCACGCCGACCGCCTCAGGCGGCTCAAGCGGCGACCCCGGCGACCCCGAGGAGCTCTCGATCGCCGAGATCCAGGGCACGGGTGCCGCGAGCCCCGTCGCGGGGCAGACCGTGACGACCACGGGTGTCGTGACCGCGGTGTACCCCACGGGCGGCTTCGACGGCTTCTACCTGCAGACCGCGGGCACGGGCGGCGACCTCGACGAGAGCCACGACGCCTCGCACGCCGTGTTCGCCTACGGCTCGACCGACGTCGAGATCGGCGACCACGTGCGCGTCACGGGTGAGGTCGTCGAGTTCTTCGGGCTCACCGAGATCGCGGTGTCCGAGGTCGAGGTGCTCGACGAGCCCGCCGAGGCGGTCAAGCCGACCGTGACCACGTACCCCGCGACCGAGGCCGAGCGTGAGGTGCTCGAGGGCATGCTGCTCGACCTCGAGGGTGACTTCACGGTCTCCGACGTGTACCCGACCAACCAGTACGGCGAGATCGTCCTCGCGGCGGGCGCGACTCCGCTCGTCGTGCCGACCGACGTCGCGGACCCGGGCAGTGCCGAGCAGGCCGCCGTGATCGCCGACAACGCCGCGCGCCGCCTCGTGCTCGACGACGGCGCGTCGATCAACTTCCTGTCCAGCGCGAACGGCGGGGCGAACAAGAACATCCCGCTGCCCTACCTCTCGCTCGACAACCCCGTGCGCACAGGCGCGGCCGCGACCTTTGAACGGCCCGTCGTGCTCGACTTCCGCAACGACGCGTGGAAGGTCCAGCCCACGACGCACCTGACGCCCGACAACGCGGACGAGGTCCAGCCGGCCTCGTTCGACAACACCCGCACCGCGGCGCCCGAGGACGTCGGCGGGACGGTGCAGATCGCGACGTTCAACGTCCTGAACTACTTCGCGACCACGGGCGACGAGCTCACCGGGTGCACGTACTACACCGACCGTGAGGGCAACCCCGTGACGGTCAGCGGTGGCTGCCTTGCCCGCGGTGCGGCCGACGTGGCGAACCTCGAGCGCCAGGAGGCCAAGATCGTCGCGGCCATCACGGCGCTCGGCGCGGACGTCGTGGGCCTGCAGGAGATCGAGAACTCCGCGCCGTTCGGCAAGGACCGTGACTTCGCGCTCGCGACCCTCGTCGCGGCGCTCAACGAGGCCGAGGGCTCCGAGGTCTGGGGCTACGCACCCTCGCCCGCCGAGACCCCTGCCGAGGAGGACGTCATCCGCACGGCGTTCATCTACCGGACGGACGCGGTCGAGCTCGTGGGGGACTCGCACATCCTGCTCGACGACCCCGCGTTCACGAACGCCCGTGAGCCGCTCGCCCAGGCGTTCCGGCCCGTGGGGGCCGACGGTGGGGAGTTCCTCGCGGTCGTCAACCACTTCAAGTCCAAGAGCTCGGGCGGGGCGACCGGTGACGACGCCGACCAGGGCGACGGCCAGGGTGCGTACAACGCCGCGCGCGTCGCGCAGGCCGAGGCGCTCGTCGCGTTCGCCGACGACGTCGCGACGCAGGTCGGCACGGACCATGTCTTCCTCCTGGGTGACTTCAACTCCTACTCCCACGAGGACCCGGTCAAGGTCGTCGAGGCGGCCGGGTACGTGAACCAGGCGCCCAAGACTGGTGAGTCGACGTACGTGTTCGGCGGGGAGGTCGGCTCGCTCGACCACATCTTCGCCTCGGCCGCCGCGGACGCGAGCGTGACGGGTGTCGACGTGTGGAACATCAACGCCGTCGAGGCGCTCGCCCTCGAGTACTCGCGGCACAACTACAACGTGACGGACCTCTATGACACCTCGGTGTTCCGTTCGTCCGACCACGATCCCGTGATCGTGGGCTTCGACCCGGCCGACGACGGCGACTCGCAGGTCCTCGACCTGAACCTCCTGGGCTTCAACGACTTCCACGGTCGTATCAACTCCTCGACCGCGGTGTGGGCCGGGACGATCGAGGAGCTGCGCGCCGCGGGCGGCGAGGACAGCACGCTGCTGTGGTCCGCGGGCGACAACATCGGGGCGAGCGAGTTCGCGTCCTCGGTCCAGCAGGACCAGCCGACGATCGACGTGCTCAACGCGCTCGAGCTCGACGTCTCGGCGGTCGGCAACCACGAGCTCGACCAGGGCTTCGCCGACCTCGTGGACCGGGTGATCGGCCCCGACGGTGACCGCAACGCGCAGTGGCCCTACCTCGCGGCGAACATCTACGCCGAGGGGACGACGACGCCCGTGCTCGCCGAGTACGCGATCTTCGACGTCGACGGGGTGAGCGTCGGGGTGATCGGTGCCGTGACGCAGGAGGTCCCCTCGCTCGTGCTCCCCGCGGGCGTCGAGGGCCTCGACTTCGGGGACCCGGTCGAGGCGGTCAACCGTGTCGCGGCCCAGCTGAGCGACGGTGACGAGTCGAACGGCGAGGCGCAGGTCCTGCTCGCGACCCTGCACGAGGGTTCGCCGGTGATCGAGGAGGAGGGGGCGACCCTCGAGGACGCCGTCGCGGACTCGGAGACCTTCGCCTCGATCGTCGAGGGCATCAGCCCCGAGGTCGACGCGATCCTCAACGGTCACACGAACGGCCGGTACGCCTTCGAGGCGCCCGTCCCGGGCGAGGCGGGCCGGACGCGGCCGGTCATGCAGGCGGGCGAGTACGGCTCGGCGGTCGGGCAGATCGTGCTGAGCGTCGACCGTGAGACCGGCGAGGTGCTCGAGCACACGAGCCAGATCGTGCCGCTCACCTCGACGCCCGTCGAGGATCTCGTCGCGACGTTCCCGCGGGTCGCCGAGGTCGCGCAGATCGTCGAGGACGCCCTCGAGGTGGCCGAGGAGATCGGGTCGCAGGTCGTCGGTGCGGCGGCTGCCGACATCACGACGGCGTTCTCGGGCGGCTCCTACGTCGACGGTGTGTACGTCGGCCCTGGGCCTGACCCGACCTCGGGCCGGGACGACCGGGCGAGCGAGTCGACCCTGGGCAACCTCGTCGCGGACGCGCTGCTCGACACGCTCGCGGACGAGGCGTTCGGGGGCGCGCAGATCGGCGTCGTGAACCCGGGTGGCCTGCGGGCCGAGCTGTTCGCCGGTGAGATCACCTACGCGGAGGCGAACGCGGTCCTGCCGTTCCTCAACAACCTCGGCACGACGACGCTCACGGGCGCCCAGCTGGTCGAGATGCTCGAGCAGCAGGGGCAGACGAACGAGGACGGCACGATCCCGTCCCGGGCGTACCTGCAGCTGGGTCTCTCGGCGAACGTCTCCTACACCTTCGACCCCGACGCGCCCGCCGGTGAACGGATCACGGGGCTGTGGGTCGACGGTGCCCCGGTCGACCCTGCGGGGGAGTACCGGGTCGGGACGTTCAACTTCCTGCTCCAGGGCGGGGACAACTTCCGGGTGTTCCGCGAGGGGACCGACACGCGCGACTCGGGTCTGCTCGACCGTGACGCGTGGATCGCCTACGTCTCGGCCCACAACCCGCTCGTGCCGAGCTTCGCGCGCCGGGCGGTCCAGGTGCCGCAGGCCGGGCAGACGGTCGAGCAGGGCGGGTCGCTCACGCTCGACGTCGCGGGTCTGGACCTGACCTCGCTCGGCAGCCCGCTCAACACGAGCCTGTCGGTCGAGTGGGAGGGTTCGGCCGTGTCCTTCGACGACGTCCCCGTCACGGACGGGGCGGCGAGCCTGTCGCTCACCGTGCCCGACGACGTCGTCGGCGAGACCGTGCTCGTGCTCACCGCGGCGCCGTCCGGGACGCAGGTGCGCGTCGCTGTGACGGTCACCGAGGGCGAGCCGAGCGGACCCGTGGACTCGACGACGACGCTCGTGCTGACCCCTGACAAGGTCTCGAAGGGGCAGTCGTCCGTCGCGGTCGCGCACGTCGTGGCGGACGGGGTCCCGGTCGAGGGCAAGGTCCGCTTCATGCTCGACGGCAAGCGGTTCGGGACGGTCGAGCTGAGCTCGGGGCTGGCCGGCATCGCGTTGCCGACCCACCTCAAGAAGGGCACCCACCGGGTCGAGGCGAGGTACCTCGGCTCGGCCGAGGTCGCTCCGTCGAGCGCGACGGCGTCCCTCGAGGTCACGGGCAAGCACAAGCACCCGAAGCCCAAGCCGCCCAAGCACCCGAAGCCGCCGAAGGACCCGAAGCCGCCGAAGGACCCGGGGCCCAAGCCGCCCAAGCACCCGAAGCCGCCCAAGCACGCCGGGCCGCCGAAGCATGTGACGCCGCCGCGTGCACCTGCTCCGCCGTGGGCGCCGATCTGGTGCTGAGCGATTCCCGGGGGCCGCACCTACCTGGTGCGGCCCCCGGGTCGTGCCCGGGTCCTGCCCGGTGACGCACTAGAATCGTTTCGATCCGTCTTGTGCAGCGTCGCCCCGGGAGGCTCTCGTGCCCACGTCCTTCGCCATCGTCGGCTCCGGCTGGCGCTCGCAGTTCTTCCTCCGCCTCGCCCAGGCGGCGCCTGAGCACCTGCGGGTCACCGCGGTCGCGACCCGGTCGGCCGAGCGTGGCGAGCTGGTGAGTGCGCAGTGGCACATCCCGACGGTCCGCACGACCGCCGAGCTCGCTGCGACGCGCCCGGACTTCGTGATCGCCTCGGTCCCGTGGGGTGCGATGCCCGGCACCGTCCGTGAACTGGTAGCCCAGGGCACGAAGGTGCTCGCCGAGACCCCGCCCGCACCGGACGCCGACGGCCTGCGGGCCTTGTGGGCCGACGTCGGCGCGAGCGGCCTCGTGCAGGTCGCCGAGCAGTACCTGCTCATGCCGGGTCACGCGGCGCGGCTCGCGGTCGCCCGCTCGGGGAAGATCGGCACCCCGACGCATGTTCAGGTGTGCTCGACGCACATGTACCACGCGACCTCGCTGATCCGCGGGTTCCTCGGCACGGGCTTCGACCCCGTGCACGTCACGGCGCGCGACCTCCTCGCCCCGCTCGTGGACCCGTTGACCCCCGACGGGTGGACGGGCTCGACCGAGCCGAAGGACGCGACGCGCACGCTCGCGGTGCTCGACTTCGGCGACGGGCGTTCGGGGCTCTACGACTTCACCTCGAACCAGTGGTGGAACCCGCTCCTTGCCCGTCGCATCCAGGTGCGCGGCACGGCGGGGGAGATCGACGACGACGCCGTGACCTACCTCGCGGACGCGACGACCCCGATCACCTCGCACCTCGAGTACCGGCGGGTGGGCGTCGACCTCAACCTCGAGGGCGTGGACCTGCGCACGATCGCCTTCGAGGGCGAGGTGCTGTTCCGCAACCCCTTCGCCGGCTCGGGGCTCTCGGAGGACGACATCGCGGTCGCGCAGCTGCTCGTCGACGTCGGGGCGTGGGCCCGCGGCGAGGGGCCCGAGCCGTACCCGCTCGCGGAGGCCTGCCAGGACCACCTGATCGCGCTCGCGATCGGTGAGTCGGCCCGCGAGCAGCGTGACGTCGTGGTCGAGCGGGAGGCGTGGGCGCGCTGATCAGGGGGTCAGGTCGAGCGTGAAGGACTCGCCGCGTCGGGCGAAGCCGATGCGCTCGTAGTACGGCGCGGCCATCGCGACGGGCACCTCGATGTGGGTGAACCCCTGGGCCGCGAGGGTCTCGCTGCGCCGGAACACGAACTCCCCGGGCGTGAAGTCGCGGAACCGCTCGGTCACGTAGTCGAGCTCGACCACGCCGACGCCGCCCGGCGCGGGCCGCAGCGCGACGAGGCCGACGGTCTCGGGTCCGTGCAGGACGAGGAAGGTGCGCAGCGGGGCGTCGTCGGGTGCGGGGGTGGCCCGCGTGACCTGGCCGCGCTCGGCGAGCGCCTCGGTGTCGAGGTGCGGGTTGAACGTCGCGATGTCCGCCGCGTGGGTGCGCAGGAAGTGCCGCACGTAGACCTCGTCGGGGGAGACCTCGAGGATCTCGTAGCTCGCGGCGTCGTGCCGCGTGCCGATCAGCTTGCGCAGGTACACGACGTTGATCACGGCGAGCACGACGTTGAGGCCGACCATGGGCCACACCTCGACGACGGCGTTGTAGGCGATGAGCACGAGACAGCCGACGAGGTTGATGATGCGCAGCCGCAGGATGCGGTTCTGCAACAGCGACCACACGAGGATCGCCGAACCGGTCCAGCCGAGGATCTCGAGCCACGTCGCACCGTCCATCAGTGCAGCGTACGGCAGCGATCCTGGCTCAGCGCGTCTGTGCGGCGGGTCCCTCGTCGATCGCGACGACGTGCTCCTCGGCCGAGGCGAGGAGCTCTGGCGCGGACACCATCGAGAGCGCGGTCTCGACGGGCGGGACCGTGTCGAGGCCGTCGTCGACGACCCCGAGGTCCGCGAGCCGGCGCGCGCTCACGAGGACGCGACGCTCGAGCGAGCCGACGGTCTCGTTGTAGGCGCTCGCGGCCGAACCGATCGCGCGGCCGAGCTTTGCGAGGTGCGAGCCCATCGTCGCAAGCCGGCCGTGCAGCTCCTTGCCGAGGGTGAGCACCTGCTGGGCGTTCTCCGCGAGGGCCTCCTGGCGCCACGCGTACGCGACCGTGCGCAGCAGCGCGAGGAGCGATGTGGGTGTCGCGAGGAGGACGTTCTTGCTCATCGCGTACTCGAGGATCGCCGGGTCCTGCTCGAGCGCCGCGGCGAGGAACGCCTCGGCAGGGACGAACATCACGACGAACTCGGGCGCGGGGGACAGCTGCTCCCAGTACGCCTTGCCCGCGAGCTGGTCGACGTGCGTGCGCACGTGTCGGGTGTGCGCCGTGAGCCGCTCGGCGCGCACCGACTCCTGCTCGGCCTGCTGCGCCTCGAGGTAGCCGAGGAAGGGCACCTTCGCGTCGACGACAACGTTCTTCCCGCCCGCGAGGTGGACCACGAGGTCGGGGCGCAGGACGCCGTCGTCGGTGCGGACCGTGGGCTGCTCGGTGAAGTCGACGCGCTCGAGCATGCCCGCGGCCTCGACGACCCGGCGCAGCTGCATCTCGCCCCACGCGCCACGGGTCTGCGCCGAGCGCAGAGCCGTGACGAGCTGGCTCGTCTCGCCACGCAGCAGCTCGGAGGTCTGACGCATCTGGGCGACCTGCTCGGCAAGCGTGCTGTGGCTCTCGATGCGTGCGCGCTCGGCCGCGTCGACCTGTTCCTTGACCGACTCGAGGGTCTTGGCGATCGGCTCGACGAGCGCGCGCACGGCCTCCTCGCGCTGGGCGAGCTGGGCCTCCTGGCGCTGCCCTGCCCGCGCGAGCGACTGCCCCGCGAGGGCGAGGAACTGCTCGTTGTTCTGACGCAGTACCTCCGAGGCGACCGCGGTGAACCGCTCGCTCGCGAGGTTCCGCTCGGCCTCGAGCGCGGCACGCGCCGCACCGGCCCGCAGCTCGGCGTCGTGCACGCGCGAGGCGGCGCGCTGCGCGGCCACGAGCCAGCCGACCAGCAGCCCGAGAGCAAGACCGATGAGGGCCAGAAGGATCTCCATGCCGGTCACGGTGCCAGGAGCCACCGACATCGTGAGGCCTGCCGTCCCGAGCCGCGCCCGTAGACTTCCGCCCATGGCCCTCACCCTCGGCATCGTCGGCCTGCCCAACGTCGGCAAGTCGACCCTGTTCAACGCCCTGACCCGCGCGACCGTGCTCGCCGCGAACTACCCCTTCGCGACGATCGAGCCCAACGTCGGCGTCGTCCCGCTGCCCGACCCGCGCCTTGCGAAGCTCGCGGAGATCTTCGGCTCGGAGAAGATCATCCCTGCGACGGTGTCCTTCGTGGACATCGCCGGGATCGTGCGCGGCGCGAGCGAGGGCGAGGGTCTGGGCAACCAGTTCCTCGCGAACATCCGGGAGGCGGACGCGATCTGTCAGGTCGTGCGTGTCTTCGCCGACGGCGACGTCGTGCACGTCGAGGGTCGCGTCGACCCCGCGGACGACATCGAGACGATCAACACCGAGCTGATCCTCGCTGACCTGCAGACCCTCGAGAAGGTCGTCACGCGCCTCGAGAAGGACGTGCGCAACCGCCGCGCCGAGGCGGAGGACCTCGCGACCGCGAAGGGCGCCCAGGAGCTCCTCGAGGCCGGCACGACGCTCTTCGCCGGCGCCGCGAAGGCGGGCCTCGACCCCGAGCGCGTCGCGAAGCTTCAGCTGATGACGGCCAAGCCCTTCGTCTACGTCTTCAACTCCGACGACGACGTCCTCGCGGACCCCGCGCGGCAGGCCGAGCTGCGCGAGCTCGTGGCGCCCGCCGACGCGATCTTCCTCGACGCGAAGTTCGAGTCCGAGCTCGTCGAGCTCTCCGAGGAGGAGGCCGCCGAGATGCTCGAGGCCAACGGCCAGGACGAGTCCGGGATGGACCAGCTCGCTCGTGCGGGCTTCCACACCCTCGGGCTGCAGACCTACCTCACGGCGGGCCCCAAGGAGGCGCGCGCGTGGACCATCAAGAAGGGCTGGACCGCGCCCCAGGCGGCCGGCGTGATCCACACCGACTTCCAGAAGGGCTTCATCAAGGCCGAGGTCATCGCGTTCGACGACCTCGTCGAGGCCGGGTCCGTCGCGGCCGTGCGCGCCGCGGGCAAGGCCCGCATGGAGGGCAAGGACTACGTCATGCAGGACGGCGACGTCGTGGAGTTCCGATTTAACGTCTAGCGTCATTGACGCGCCGCGTTACACTGGTTGAGTGATCAGATCGTTCGGCGACAAGGACACCGAACGTCTGTGGCGCCGCGAGCGCGTGCCCTCGATGGATCCGCGTATCCAGCGGGTGGCGCTGCGCAAGCTGCGTCAGGTCGGGTCCGCGGAGACGCTTGACGATCTCCGCGTCCCGCCCGGGAACAGGCTCGAGGCGCTGAAGGGCGATCGGGCCGGGCAGTACAGCATCAGGATCAACGACCAGTGGCGGATCTGCTTCGTGTGGACCGACGCCGGACCGGAGGAGGTGGAGATCGTTGACTACCACTGACAAGCTCGCGCCGATCCACCCCGGCGAAGTGCTCATGGAAGACTTCATCCAGGGGTTCGGCATCACTCAGAACAAGCTCGCCGTGTCGATCGGCGTTCCGCCTCGGCGCATCAACGAGATCGTGCACGGCAAGCGCGCGATCACGGCCGACACCGCGCTCCGGCTCGGGAAGTACTTCGGCACCTCCGCCCAGTTCTGGCTGAACCTGCAGACCCACTACGACCTGGACGTCGCGCAGGATCGCGTGGCCGGGCAGATCGAGGCGATCACGCCGCTCGAGGTGGCATGAGCGGACGGTGGACGGCGCTCGGCTCCCGTGCCAGACGACGTCGCGCGGTTGCTCGTTCCGGAATCGTTCGGGCAGCCGGAGTCGAATGACCATCCCGGTTGATCCGCGCCGCGACGTGGTCGAGTTCTGCTTCAACGTCTGAGTCGCGGGTCGCGCCCTTGGGCGGGCGCCGTGGCTAGCATCGAGCGATGACGAACCCGATCCGCCGTGAGGTCGGCCAGGTCTTCATCCCTGTGACGGACGTCGTGCGTGCCGCTCAGTGGTACGCGCGACTCCTCGGGACGGACGTCGGCGAGCCCACGCACGACAGCACGATCGTCGACATCCCGATGCAGGCCGGACCTGGCCTCGCGCTCGACGCGAACGCCCCCTTCACCCCGGACGGTCCACCGCGGTTCTTCTGGTGGGCGGACGACCTCGACGCGGTCGTGACCCACCTGCGCGAGCTCGGGGTCGAGCTCGCCTCGGGAATCGTCGACATCGGGAGCGTCGCGTTCGTGCAGTTCCGTGACCCGGATCAGAACCTGCTCATGGTCTGCGCACGGCAGGACCGCTCGAGCGGGCGGTCTGCGACGCCCTGACACCCAAGGTCGGTCTCTCCGCGAGGGCCGAGGAGTGTCCCTAGGCGTCCGGGAGTCGTCGGTCGAGCTCGTCGAGGAACTCCTGCGCCTCACGACCCGCAGGATCGTCGGCCGGCGCCCGACCGAGGGCACCGCGCAGGATCTTGGCCGCTTGCGCCTCGTCGCCCTTGCTGTCGGCGAGCACGACGGCGTTCGCAAGCGCCTCGCCGAGACGACTGAGCGCTTCCGGCGCTGCCTGTGCGACGCGGTCGTTGAAGAAGCGGAGCCAGTTGCCGGCCGGGTCGATCAGGCTGAATCCGCTCACGCCGTCCGCGTTCTTCCGAGCCCGGGGGCGGGTGATCCTCGGGGGCGAACTCGCCGAGCGAGACCGTGAGCGCGGTGACGTTGCCGTTCGCGAACGTCGGGATGCGGAAGAGCGTGACGTCGAGGAGCACCGACCGACCCGCCTCGACGCGGTGCTTCTCCCACCGCACGAGCAGCGCGAGGACGATCGCCGCGGCGAGGAGGAACAACGGGATCGGGCTGAGCTGCCCGAGGGTGAGCGGCGCGTCGTCCGTCGCGGTCCACCAGCCGTAGGAACGTCCCTCGATGAGGGCGAACACGAGCAGCCCGAAGCCGAGCACCGACGCGCCCGCCCCGAGCCAGTCGGTGAAGCGGTCGGTCTCGTGCTGGCGCGACTCACGCACGCTCGCGTACAGCAGGACGACGACGGCGATCCCGAACGGCACGTTGATCCAGAACGCCCAGTGCCATGAGAAGGACGAGGTGAGCCAGCCGCCCAGGACGGGCCCGACGGCGGCCATCGAGCCGATCGTGGAGCCCCACACCGCGAAGGCGATGCCGCGCTCGGGGCCGCGGAAGGTCGTGTTGAGCAGCGCGAGCGTCGTCGGCAGGATCATCGAGCCGCCCACGCCCTGCAGGGCCCGCGCCGCGATGAGCCACGTGCCGCTCGGTGCGAAGGCGCACAACACGCTCGCAACCATGAACACGACGAGGCCCGCGGCCAGCACCCGCCGCCGTCCGAGCCGATCGCTCGTCGTGCCCCACACCATGAGCAGGGCCGCGAAGACGAGCGTGTAGACCTCCTGGACCCACTGGACCTGGGTCGTGGACGGGTCGAGGTCCGCAGCCACAAGACCCCATCGCACGCCTCTTGCCGACACCGTGTCGGCAAGTTCCGAGTGATCTCGGTGACGCGTCCCGGGGGCGCGCAGCGCGCCCCCGGACCACGCCCCCGCCCGGCCGGGCCTACGGTGGGGGCAGCACCTGTCCCGACCACCGCGAGGAGCCCCGAGCCATGACCTTCACCTTGTATCTCTCCGGCGAGATCCACACCGACTGGCGCGAGGAGATCCGCCGTGGCGCCGAGGCTGCCGAGCTCGACGTCGTCTTCACCTCTCCCGTCACCGACCACCCCGCGAGCGACGCGGCGGGCGACCACCTGGGCCGGACCGAGGAGCCGTTCTGGCGCGACCATCAGTCCGCGAAGGTCAACGCGATCCGCACGCGCACGCTCATCGAGCAGGCCGACCTCGTGGTCGTGCGCTTCGGGGACAAGTACAAGCAGTGGAACGCCGCGTTCGACGCGGGGTACTGCGCCGCGCTCGGCAAGCCCTACGTGACCCTGCACGACGCCGACATCATCCACCCGCTCAAGGAGGTCGACGCCGCGGCGCAGGCCTGGTGCACGACGACCGAGCAGGTCGTCGAGATCCTGCGGTACGTGCTCAGGGGGTGATCCTGGGGCCGGCGGGGCCGGCACGGCTGATCAAGTTTCTCCCTGGTAATGCGCCGGAGACGGGACCGTCGCGTCGTTCCTGACTCCTGCGTGCGAGCCGGGCGAGACGGAGATCGTCGTGCGAACCCCGGGCCGTGAGGACGTCGGAGCCTTCACCTACCTCGTCGCTACGATGCGGTCGATGACCGAGCTCGTGATCTTCCGCCTCGTCCTCGTCGTCGTCCTCGGATCCTCGGGCGTGCTCCTCGTGTGGCTCGCGCGGGCCGCGGCGTCGGGGCGCGTGCGCCGCAACCAGGTAGCAGGGATCCGCACGCGCACGACCCTCGCGAGCGACGAGGCGTGGCTCGCCGCGCACCGCCGCGCCGAGAGCCCCACGCGCGCCGCGGGCGTCGCCGCGATCGTCACCGCCGCAGCCGTCCTCCTTCCCGTCCCGGTCGAGGCGGTCATGGTGATCGTCATGCTGGGTGCCGTCGCGATGATCGGCCTCGTCCTCTACGGGGCGAAGGTGGGCACCGACGCCGCGCGCGAGATCGAGACTCCGCGATGACGGGCGCCGAACCGAGCGGGGACGAGGGCCTCGCGCGTGTCCGCCGCGAGATCGATGCCCTCGACGAGCAGATCGTGGCCCTCCTTGCCCGACGCGAGCGCTGGGTCGTGGCGGCGGGTGCGCTCAAGAGGGACGAGGACGGCGTCCGCGCGCCGGCGCGGGTCGAGCAGGTCGTCGCGAAGGTGCGCGCCCTCGCGAGTGAGCGCGGTGCCTCGCCGGACGTCGTCGAGCAGACGTACCGCGCGATGATCGCGGCGTTCGTCGAGCTCGAGCTGGGCGTGCACCGCGAAGGCCCGTCGGGCCGCTAGCGCGTCCTCACGGGCCGGAGCAGCCTGCCGCGCCGGCTACTCGGCTCTCGGTGGGCGCCGTGCCCGCTTCACCTCGGCCCGCACCCGCTTGGCCTCGAGGCGTCGTCGGCGCGAGGCGAGCGTCGGCCGGGTCGAGCGGCGCGGGGTCTCGGGGGCGAGCGCGTCGCGCAGCACGGCGGCGAGGCGCTCGCGGGCGGCGACCCGGTTGCGGCGCTGCGAGCGGTGCTCGGCGGCGCTGATGGTCAGGACCGTGCCGGCGAGCCGTGGGGCGAGCCGGTCGAGCGCCCGGGCCCGTTGCGCAACGTCGAGCGCCGTCGTCGTCGCGAGGTCGAGGCTCAGCTGGACGCGCGAGCTCGAGGTGTTGACGCCCTGCCCGCCGGGCCCGGAGGCGTGCGAGAACTGTTCGACGAGCTCGTCGGCCGGGATCGTCAGCCCCGAGGGTGCCCCGGGTCCCGGGGCGATGCGAAGGGCGTCCACCTCTCCAGTGTGCCGCGCGGGGAAGTCCGGCACACTGGACGGATGGCGACGAGGCCGACGTCGGTCGGCGAGTACATCGCAGCGGCCCCCGAGGCACACAGGGACCGCCTCGCCGCGCTGCGCCGGCTGAGCCTCGCGCACGCGGGGCACGCGACGGAGGGGCTCAAGTGGGGCTCGCCCGCCTACTGGACCGAGACGATCCTGTTCGTCTTCAGCGGTCACGCCAAGCACAGCAACGTCGCCTTCACGCCGAGCACGCTCGAGGCCTTCCGGGACCGGCTCGGTGGGTTCGAGCTCGGGAAGGGCTCGGTGAAGGTCCCCTACGACGCCGAGCTGCCGGCCGAGATCCTCGGCCAGATGATGGCGTTCCGGGTCCGCGAGTGGGGCGAGGGTCGGGTCACGTGGCGGTAGTCGACCTGCTCGTCCACGAGGCGCAGCTCGACCACCATCCCGACGACGGCGCCGCGGCGTTCGTCGCAGCCGTCGAGCGCCGGGACACGCTCACGGGGACGATGCGTGCGAAGAACTTCGACGCGCTCGACTCGCTCGACGGTGTGCTGCTCGTGCAGGGCCACGCGAGGTTCACGGGGGAGCGCGAGGTGCTCGTGACGGGCGGGGACGAGGAGCTGCACCTGAGCGCCGAGACGGTTGTCGTCAACACGGGGACCCGTCCCGCGGTGCCCGACATCCCGGGTGCGCGCGTCGGCGGTCGCATCCACGACTCCGAGTCGATCCAGCACGTCGAGCCCCGCCCGCGCTCGCTCGTCGTCGTCGGGGGTGGCTACGTCGGGCTCGAGCTCGCGTCCGTCTTCGCGAAGTTCGGTTCGCAGGTCACGGTCCTGGACCGGGGCGAGCGCCCGCTCCGCCATGAGGACCCCGACGTCGCCGAGACGGCCGCCGCGATCCTGCACGACGACGGCGTCCGGCTCGTCCCGCGCGCCGTGGTCACCCGGGTCGACGACGACGGCGATCGCGCCCGGGCCGCGTTCGAGGTCGACGGCGGCGCGCAGAGTATCGAGGCGGACGCGGTCCTCCTCGCACTCGGGCGGACCCCGGTGACGGAGGAGCTCGGGCTCGCCGCCGCCGGGGTCGACACCGACGAGCGGGGGTACGTCGTCGTCGACGACCGCCTCCGCACCTCGGCGCCGGGCGTTTTCGCCGTCGGGGACGTCAACGGGGGCCCGCAGTTCACCTATGTGTCCCTCGACGACTACCGCATCGTGGCCGACCAGCTCTTCGGCTCGGGGGAGCGGTCGACGGCGGACCGGGTCGCCGTCCCGACGACGACGTTCCTCACCCCGCCGCTCGCACGCGTCGGGTTGACGCAGACGCAGGCGCTCGAGCGCGGGCTCGACGTGCGCGTCGCAGTCACCAACGTCGGCGAGCTCCGCGCGTCACCGCGGTTCGCGATCGAGGACGACAAGCGAGGCATCGTCAAGATCGTCGTCGACGCCGGGACCGACCTCGTGCTCGGTGCGACCCTCCAGCACCGGCACGCTCATGAGGTGGTCAACGTGCTCGCGCTCGCGATGCGGCACGGCGTCACCGCCACTCAGCTGCGCGACTCCATCTACACGCACCCCTCGGCGACGGAGATGCTCAACGAGGTCCTGGGGGCGCTGCGGTGAACGACGACCCCGTCGCCGTGCGGCGTTGTGAAGCGGGCGACGTCGAGTCGATCACGGCGACGGAGCCGCCCGGTGCTCGCGTCGCTGAGCGGCTGTTCGCGCGCCAGGAACGCGGGGAGTCGCTGTTCCTCGTCGCCTGGCAAGACGGCGTACCGGTGGGGTCCGGCGAAGTCGTGCTCGCCGGGCGCCGGGAGCTGCGCAACCTCCACGTCGTCGACGCCTACCGCGGTCGGGGGGTCGGCACGGCGGTCATCCGCGCCGCCGAAGAGGCGAGCGCCGAGGCCGGCACCCTCAGCATCGGGGTGGGCGCGGAGAACCTCGCGGCACGTCGCCTCTACGAGCGGCTCGGCTACCGCGGCACGGGCGAGCTCACGACGACGACCTACACCTACGTCGACGCCGACGGCGAGCACGAGGCGACCGAGACGGACGAGCGTCTCGAGAAGCGACTCGAGAACGCGAGCGGGTGAAAAGCGGATTTAACTGACCATTTCTGTCACGTTCCACGATACCGTCGCGCCTCATGAACAAGCTGACCCGGGCGATGAGTCCCGCATCCCTCGTCATATCCATCCTGGCGCTCGCCGTCGCGACGTCCATGACCTCGGCCGTCGCCGCCACGACCGCCACCGAGAAGCGCCTCTCCTCGACCACCGCGACCGCGAGTTCACTCGTGACCGCGGCGAAGATTCGCAAGAACGAAGTGACCACGTCGAAGATTCGCAAGAACGCCGTGACGTCGTCGAAGATCCGCAAGAACGCCGTGACCGCGAAGAAGATCCGTAAGGGCGCCGTGACCGCGAAGAAGATCAAGGCGGGCGCGGTGACCAACGCGAAGATCCGCAACGGCACGATCGACATCGCTAAGCTCTCGCCCAAGACGATCGCCACGCTCAGGGGTGCCAAGGGCCCGAAGGGCGATACCGGCCCTGTCGGCCCGCAGGGTCCCAAGGGTGACGCAGGAGCATCCTTGGTCTCTGGCCTCCAGGTGATCCAGGAGAGTGTCGGATCGCTGCCCGGTGAGGGCTCGGCCAGCTTCACGATCCTGTGCCCGGCCGGCACGGTTGCGATCGGCGGTGGCTGGAACATCCCGCCGAACGTCTCCGGCGACGGATTCACTGTCAGTCAGAGCCGGCCCTCGCAGAGTGCCGGCAGCTCGGGGTGGCGCATCCATGTGCTGAGCCACCAGGCGAGCGCCGCGAACGTGACCATGTACGCGTTGTGCGTGGCGGACGTGGACTGAGGGGCGCACGCCCTCATCGACGACGAGGCTCCGACGTGCAGGAGCCATCGGCGTCTCCGTCCGGCTCAGTCGGGACGGAGGCGCCGTCGTCGGCGACCTAACCCCTGGCGAGCTGAGACCGGACAGCTGTCTCACGGCCGTGTGCATCGCCACGATCCCGCCGGCAGAGGGCTGGCACCCGTCTGGGGGGCCGAGCCTAGACTCGGTGCGTGAACCACCCTTCGCGCCGCGCGGGGCGATCGGCGGTCGCGGTCTACGCCGCCGCGCTGCTCGTCTACTTCACCGCCCTGGTGCACCGCACGGCGCTCGGTGTCGCCGGGGTCGAAGCCCTGGACCGGTTCGACACGCACGCGACGGGTCTCGCGCTCCTTTCGGTGACCCAGATCGCGGTCTACGCCGCGATGCAGATCCCCGCCGGACACTTCCTCGACCGCTTCGGCCCGATGCACGTCATGGTCGCCGGTTCACTCCTCATGGCGCTCGGCCAGGCGGCCATGGCTCTCACGGACAGCTTCGTGCTCGCGCTGGCCGCTCGGGTGTTGCTCGGCGCCGGGGACGCCCCCGTGTTCATCTCCGCCACCCGCCTCATCGCCGCGTGGTTCCCGGCCCGCCGAGTCCCCGTCTTGACGCAGGCGACGGGCTTCGTGGGCCAGGCCGGCCAGCTCGCGACCGCGATACCCGTCGCGTGGGTCCTCCACGAGCTCGGTTGGACGCCCGCGTTCGGTGCGCTCGCCGTGGTCGGCCTCGTGGCCGCGGTCGTCGCCGCGCTGCGGATCGCGATGCCGACGGCCACCGAGCGCCCCCCAGAGCTGCCTCCTGACCGGCTCTGGGTCGCACTGCGCGCCGCGACTGCCGTCGCGGGGACCCGGCTCGGCTTCTGGAGCCACTTCCTCACGCCCTTCTCGGCCAACGTGATCACCTTGCTGTGGGGCGTGCCGTTCTTCGTTGCGGCGCAGGGACAGAGCCCGGCCGGTGCGTCGGCGCTGCTTGTCGTGCTGACCCTGTCGGCCATGGCCTCGGGTCCCGTCACGGGCGTGCTCACGGGGCGTCACCCGCTGCGGCGGAGCTGGATCGTCCTCGCTTCAGCGTCCGCGACGGCGATCGCGTGGATCGTCCTGTTGTCCTTCAGCACGCCGCGTCCGTTCTGGCAGCTCGCCGTGTTCTGCGTCGTGCTGGGCGCCGGCGGTCCCGTCTCGCTCGTCGGCCTCGACTTCGCGCGGTCCTGGACGCCGAGCTCGCGGCTCGGCGTCGCCTCGGGCTACGTCAACGTCGGTGGTTTCGCCTCGACCGTGATCGGTGTCCTGCTCGTGGGCCTCGTGCTCGAGATCGTCGCGGCGCCGGGGGCTGTGCGGTACTCGCTCGAGGACTACCGCGTCGCGTTCGCGGCGCTCGGCCTGCCGTGGCTCGTCGGGTTGCTCGGGGTGGTGCGTACGCGCAACCTCACGCGCATGGATCTGGCCGCGCGGGGCGTCGTCGTCCCGCCGGTGCGCGAGGTGCTGCGCCGTTACTGGCGCCCGCGCCCCTAGGGTGGGGGCGTGCCTGCCCAGCCCACAGCCGTCGTCGCGGGCGCGTCCGGCTTTCTCGGGCGCGCGATCACCCGGGCGCTCGCCGCCGACGGCCTGCACGTACGCACGGTCTCGCGCTCGGGCGGGGACGTCACGTGGGACGACGACGTCGCGCTCGCGCGGGCGGTCGACGGCGCCTCGCTCGTGGTCAACCTCGCGGGCAAGAGCGTCGGGTGCCGTTACACCGAGGCGAACCGTGCGGAGATCCTGCGCTCGCGCGTCGCGACGACCCGGGCCCTGCGCGCGGCGATCGGCGCGGCGCACACCCCGCCGCCGCTCTGGATCAACGCGAGCACGGGGACGATCTACCGTCACGCGATGGACCGTCCCCAGGGCGAGGACGACGGCGAGCTCGGCACGGGCTTCTCGGTCGACGTCGCCCGCGCGTGGGAGGCCGAGCTCTTCGCGGGCGAGCTGCCCGTGACGCGGCGGGTCGCGCTGCGCATGGCGATCGTGCTCGGTGACGGGCCCGCGCAGCGGCAGCTCCTCACGGCGGCCCGGCTCGGCCTCGGCGGGCCGCAGCTCGACGGGTGGTGGTTCGACCACCGGCGCTACCGGGGCATCGGGGAGAACCCGAGCGGGGACGGACGGGTGCCTCGGCACCGCACGCACGGGCGGCAGAAGTTCTCGTGGGTTCACGTCGACGACGTCGTGCGCGCCGTGCGGTTCGTGCGTGAGCACGAGAACCTCAGCGGCCCGGTCAACGTCGCGGCGCCAGCCGCGAGCGACAACCGCATGCTCATGGCCGCGCTGCGCCGTCGGGTCGGCGTACCGTTCGGGCTGCCTGCGCCGCGCTGGCTGCTCGAGATCGGGATGCTCGTGCTGCGCAACGAGTCCGAGCTGCTGCTCAAGTCACGCTGGGTCGCCCCGCGTCGTCTCCTCGATGCGGGCTTCGAGTTCGAGGTGACCGACCTCGACGAGGCTCTCGCGCGCTAGTGGTGCGCTGTTCCGCCAGGTCAGGGGGTGAAACACGATCCGGGCGGGTGAAGAACGGACGATTCTGTCCGATTGCGTCGAGTTCCAGGCTACGGGCGGGCGCCATGACCAAGCTCACGCGGGCCATGAGTCCCGCCTCCCTCGTCATCTCCATCCTCGCCCTGGCCGTGGCGACGTCCATGACCTCGGCGGTCGCTGCGACCACGGCGACCGAGAAGCGCCTCGCCTCGAGCTCTGTGACCTCGAGCGCGCTGCGCAACAACGCGGTGACCACGAAGAAGATCCGCAACAACGCCGTCACCTCCAAGAAGATCCGCAAGGGAGCGGTGACCGCGAGCAAGATCAAGAAGGGCGCCGTCACGGCGAGCAAGATCAAGAACGGTGCCGTGACCAACGCGAAGATCAAGAACGGCACGATCGACTCTCCCCGAAGACCCGGGCCGCGCTCCAGGGTGCTCAGGGCCCGAAGGGGGACCGGGGCCCGGCCGGACCGCAGGGGCCGCAGGGTTCGCAAGGCCTCCAGGGGACGGCCGGTCTCTCGAACTTCGAGATGGTGACCGGCACGACGGTGTCCGTGCCGGCGGGCAGTACGGCGTCCGCCTTCGTATGGTGCCCCGACGAGACCGTGGCACTCGGCGGTGGCTACGCAGGTCCGCATGGCCCGGCGACCGACTTCCTCATCGGCGAGAACCGCGCCGTCCAGAGCGGGGACAAGTGGCAGTGGCGCGTCACCGTGCGCAACAACGGCGCGTCCAGCATCGGTGTGACGGCCTTCGCCCAGTGCGCCTCGGTGACGGGCTGAGCTCGCCGTCCTGACCCGGCGGACCGTCCGAGCGCGTGTCGCTCGGACGGTCCGCCCCGTTCTGGCGAGGGGCCGGACCGCCTCTACGGGCGATCCCCGCCCTGTCCTTCCTCGTCAGGCACGTACTCGAGGATGTCGCCCGGCTGGCACTCGAGCACGCGGCAGATCGCCTCGAGCGTCGAGAAGCGGATGGCCTTGGCTCGCCCGTTCTTGAGCACCGAGATGTTCGCGACGGTGATGCCCACGGCCTCGGCGAGCTCGGTCACGGTCATCTTGCGGCGCGCGAGCTCGACGTCGAGGTTCACCACGATCGCCATCAGATGACCTCCTTGAGGTCTTCCTCGAGCTGCGTCGCGCGCACGAGCAGGGCGCGCATGACAGCCATGAGGAGCGCGAGCGCGAGCCCGCACACGATCCCGCCCGTGAGGAACAAGAACACCGCGGGGGGCATCGCGTGGATGGCCGACAGGTGCACGAACATGCCCGTGAGGATCGCGACCGCGACGAGGACCGCCCACGTGATGCGGTCGACCCAGACGAAGGCGCGCGGTGAGAAGATCGTCCCGCTGCGCACGAAGCCGAGCAGGCGCCAGATGCACACGATCGCGACCTGGACGCACACGACCACGGCGATCGCGAGGACCGTGTAGGGCCAGCGCAGGGAGGCAACCTCGGGGTAATCGCGCGCGGTCTCGGCGGCGAGCAGGGGGATCACGAGCCCTTGCGTGACGAGGGTTCCGGCGAGCACCGCGGCGAGTGCGGCGCGCAGGGCCAGGATCGTGCGGGAGTGCATCACGCCTCCAAGTCGACAATCGATACGAACGCATCGATAATCGATGCGAACCTATCGATTGTCAATACCACGCAGTGGTGACCCTCAGATTCTCCTCGCGTGCGCCGGTGCGGCCCCCTACCGTCGGGGCATGTCATCTCCCCTCGCCGGCCGCACCGCCGTCGTCACCGGCGCGAGCCGTCGCCGCGGCATCGGTTTCGCGGTCGCCGCACGTCTCGCGGCGATGGGCGCGAACCTCTTCGTCCACCACTTCGCCCCGCACGACGCCGAGCAGCCGTGGGGTGCCGACTCGGTCGACGACGTGCTCGCCGAGCTTCGCGGCAGGCTGACGAGCGGCGCGCGGCTCGCCTCGGGCAGCATCGACCTTGCCGACGACGACGGCGCCCCGCGTCTCGTCGTGGAGGCCCGCGCCGCGCTCGGGCACCTCGACATCCTCGTGTGCAACCACGCGCGCTCGGGCGGGGACGGGCCGCTCGACGTCCAGTCCCCCGCGATGCTCGACGCGCACTGGCGCGTCAACACACGGTCGACGCTGCTCGCGACGCAGGCCTTCGCCGCCCAGCATGACGGCCGCGAGGGCGGACGGGTCGTGTGGTTCACCTCGGGGCAGGTCGCGGGCCCGATGCCTGGCGAGATCGCCTATGCGACCTCGAAGGCTGCGCTCGCGGGCGTGACGCCCTCGGTCGCGGACTGCCTCGCCAAGCGCGGCATCCTGCTCAACACCGTCAACCCCGGACCCGTCAACACGGGCTACCTCGACGAGGAGACGCGCGACCGGCCGTCGGAGGTCCTGCGCGAGGTGCTCGCGCGCTTCCCCGGGGGACGCTTCGGCGAGCCTGACGACCCCGCGCGGCTCGTCGCATGGCTCGTGAGCGACGAGGGGCGGTGGGTCGTCGGCCAGGTCGTCTCGACCGAGGGTGGCTTCCGAAGGACCTGAGCCTGAACGTCTCGCGAACATCGCCCGAGGACCGGGCAAGACGGGGCACGTCGTCGTGCAGGGCGGTGCGCTCCCGGGCCACGATCTGCTCGTGATCATCGAGACCATCGCCCCTCAGCTCACCCGACCTCTGCGCACCGAGCGTGGGCCGCAGACGCTCGACCCGTTCCTCCCTGTCGCCAGGCTCGGACGTGACGTCGAGGTCGTCGACGCGACGATGCCGTGTCCACGCCTCGCCGATCTGTTCGCCGCCGAGCTCGTCTCCTCGGTCGCGGTCGTGGACACCTCGGTCCCCGAACGGATCGGGATCGTCTCTCGCGAGCGTTTCCACCTCGTGAGCGCGGGCACGCTCGGCTATGGCCGTGCGCTTCTCGCCCGGCGCCCGGTGGGTGACATCACGGACTGGTCGCCGCTGTGCGTCGCGCCCCGTACCCCGCTCGTCGACGTCGTCCGCGTCGCGATGGGTCGTCCGGTACGCCATCGGCTCGACGACGTCCTGATCGCGGGCCACGTGTGGGGTGTCGTCTCGACGACCGAGCTCGTCCGCACGCTCGCCGAGATCACGATCGCGGGCGCCGTGCCCGTCGTGCACACCGAGGGCTGAGGCACCCGACCCGGTACGGCCAGGCGCGAGACATGCTCGCCGTCTCGCAGCTCACCCGTGCCGCACGCGCGGACGGCGCGAGTCGTGGCTCGGCGCGCCGCGGTCGACCGCGATCCGCAGGGGACGGCCCGCGACCCGCGCGCGAGAGATCCGCTCGACCGCCCGCTCGTCGAGCGGGGTGCGGATGTCGACGAGCGAGAACGTCGCGAAGATGTCGATCTTCCCCAGGTCCTTGCCAGACAGCCCGCCCTCGTTCGTCAGGGCACCGACGATCCCGCCCGGCTGCGCGCCGTGGGTGTGCCCGACGGCGACCCGGTACCGGGTGCCGAGCGGCTCGCGCCCCCCGCGCGGGGAGCGGACGTGGTCGGGGGAGCGGCGCTCGGTGCGACGCTCCTCGGCCGCGCGCCTCGCCTCGGCACGCTCGGCCTCGAAGCGCTCCTGCTCCTCGCGTGCGCGCGGCCCGTCGTCGCCGACCGCGAGCGCGAGCAGGGCTGTCGCGAGCTCGAGGGGGTCCGCGCCGGCCGTGTCCTGCTCGTCGAGCTGCCCGGCGTAGAGCTCGAGGCGCCCGGCCTCGGTGCGTGCGGGGACCTGCGCGAGGAGCGTGCGTGCCTTGTGCGCCGAGACGTCGGCGGGGGAGGGGACCTGGACCTCCTCGAGCGAGGTGCGGATCGTGCGCTCGATACCGCGCAGCCGGCCACGCTCGGCCGGCGTCACGAAGGTGATCGCCTCGCCCGTGCGCCCGGCCCGACCCGTGCGTCCGATGCGGTGCACGTAGGACTCCGGCTCGCCCGGCAGGTCGAAGTTGACCACGAGGCCGATGCGCTCGACGTCGAGGCCGCGCGCCGCGACGTCGGTCGCGACGAGCACGTCGAGCGCGCCGCTGCGCAGCCGCTCGACGATCTTCTCGCGGTCCTTCTGTGCGACGTCGCCCGAGATCGTCGCGGCAGAGATGCCGCGCTCGACGAGCGCTGCCCCGAGCGTCTCGGCCGCGCCGCGCGTGCGCGTGAAGACGATCGCGGCCTCGGCGCTGCTCGTCGCGAGGACCCGCACGAGCGCGCCCGTCTTGTGCCGGAAGGGGACGACGGCGTAGGTCTGACGCACCGCGGGGACGGTCGTGGCCGTCCGGGCCACGGCGACCTCGACCGGGTCGAGGAGGTGCTGGGCTGCCACGCGGCGGATCGGTGCGGGCATCGTCGCGGAGAACAGCGCGACCTGCTTGCGCTCGGGCGCGGTCGCGAGGATCGTCTCGACGTCCTCGGCGAAGCCCATGCGAAGCATCTCGTCGGCCTCGTCGAGCACGAAGAAGCGGATCTGGTCGAGGCGCAGCGTGCCGCGCTCGACGAGGTCGATCACGCGCCCGGGCGTGCCGACCACGACCTGCGCCCCGGCCTGCAGTGCGCGTGCCTGCGGCTGGTACGGCGAGCCGCCGTACACCGCGACGACGTCGACGCCGGGGGAGTGGGCGGCGAAGGACGTCACGGCACCGGCGACCTGCATCGCGAGCTCGCGCGTGGGCGTCAGGACGAGCGCCTGGACGTGGCGCGCGGCCGGGTCGAGGGCCGCGAGCATCGGCAGCCCGAACGCCGCCGTCTTGCCCGTCCCGGTCTGGGCGATGCCCGTGACGTCGCGGCCGTCGAGCAGCGCGGGGACCGCCCGTTCCTGGATCGCGGTCGGGGTGGTGAAGCCGAGGTCGGTCGCCGCGCGCAGCAGGGGTGCGGGCAGGCCGAGGTCGGCGAAGGAGATGTCAGGCACGAGTGAACCGTTCGCGTGGGGGTGCCGGAGCCACGTACGGTCACCGAGTCGGTTCTCCGTAGGTCGCTTCTCCCGCACTCACACAGCTGCGCGGCCCTTGCGGCCGCGGACACGAAAACACGCGGACAAGCGACGAACTCCAGGGGATCTGTGCGATCCTACGCGGCTCGTCCCCGCCCGTCCCTGCGAGCGGACGTGACCTCGCGCACACCGGACGGGGCGTCTCGGCTTGCCCTGGAGCCCGGTAGCCGATATATCAGGAGACGTCTCGCAGGCTGGGACGTACTCGTCAGTATCAACTCGGTAACGATAGGCCGGGAAGGAGCCCTGCGCCCGTTTTGCCCGGTACGCGATGTGTAACGTCGCAGTACTCATAACCGCCGCTCGGACGCCAGCGCTTTTCGCCCTCGGGCGAGACGAACTGGGCTCGGTGGTGCGTTTCACTCCCAGGAGGAATCTTGAAGATCAGGCGATTCAGTGCGGTCGGGGCCGTGCTGGCGACGGCGGCTCTCGCCCTCGCTGCGTGCTCCACCCCGGCGGCGGAGGATGACACTCCGACCACCACCGAGACCACGAGCGCTCCCGAGGACACCGGTGAGCCCGGCGCCGGCTCGACCGTGACGGTCGGGTGGAACCAGCCGTTCTACTCGTACAACTCGGACACGAGCCACGGCAACGCCACGGCCAACGCGATCATCCTCTACATGACGCAGGCGGGCTTCAACTACTACGACGGCGACCTCAACCTCGCGCAGGACACGTCGTTCGGCACGTACGAGAAGCTCTCGGACGACCCGCTGACCGTCAAGTACACGATCAACGAGGGCGTCACCTGGTCGGACGGCACGCCGGTCGACGCGGCTGACATGCTCCTGTACTGGGGCGCCGTCTCGGGCCACTTCAACGACAACGAGGAGGACTTCGAGACCGACGAGGAGACGGGCGAGCTCATCGTCCCCGAGGACTCGGTCTACTTCACCTCGGCCTCCCCGGGCCTCTCGCTCGTCGAGGACATGCCCGAGGTCGGTGACGACGGTCGCTCCGTGACCCTCGTCTACACGAAGCCCTTCGCCGACTGGGAGACCAACTTCGGCTACGGCGTCCCCGCCCACGTGACCGCGCGTCTCGCGGGCCTCGGCGACGACCCGGCCGCCGCGAAGGACGCCCTCGTCAAGGCCTTCGAGGAGAACGACCGCGCTGCTCTCTCGGCGATCTCCGAGGCGTGGCGCACGGGTTACGACTTCACGTCGCTGCCCTCCGACGAGGGTCTGTACCTCTCCTCGGGTCCGTACATCATCACGGACTTCGTCGAGAACCAGTACATCACCCTGACGAAGAACGCCAAGTACACCGGCGACAAGGTCGGCAAGGTCGAGAACATCACGGTCCGCTACAACGAGGACCCGCAGGCCCTCGTCCAGGCGCTCCAGAACGGTGAGATCGACATGCTCGCCCCGCAGGCCACGGCCGACACCCTCGCCGCCCTCGAGGCGATCGACGGCGTCGTCGTCGAGACGGGCCAGGACGCGACCTACGAGCACGTCGACATGGTCCAGAACAACGGCGGCCCCTTCGACCCGGCCACCTACGGCGGCGACGCCGAGGTCGCGAAGAAGGTCCGCCAGGCGTTCCTGCTGACGATCCCGCGCGAGCAGATCGTCGAGCAGCTCATCCGTCCGCTCAACCCGGACGCGAACGTGCGTAACTCGTTCATCCTCACGCCGGACGCCCCGACGTACGACCAGATGGTCGCGGAGAACGGCTCGGACTTCTACGCCCAGCAGGACATCGAGAAGGCCAAGCAGCTCCTCGAGGAGGCCGGTGTCGACACCCCGGTCGACGTGCGCTTCCTCTACGGCGCGTCGAACGTGCGTCGTGCCCAGCAGTTCCAGCTGATCGCCGAGTCGGCCGCCGAGGCCGGCTTCAACGTCATCGACGGTGGCAACGACAACTGGGGCACGATGCTCGACACGGCCACCGACCAGTACGACGCCAACCTCTTCGGGTGGCAGTCGACCTCGCTGGCCGTGACCGAGGCGGACGCGAACTTCCGCACCGGTGGCGCGAACAACTTCTACGGCTACTCCAACGAGGAGGTCGACGCGCTGTTCGACGAGCTCCAGACGGAGACCGAGGCCGACCGTCAGCAGGAGATCCTGCGCGAGGTCGAGAAGCACCTGTGGGCAGACGCCTTCGGCATCACGATCTTCCAGTTCCCGGGCGTCAACGCCTGGAACGAGCAGGTCACCGGTGTCGACCCGATCCCCCTGAGCCCGACGATCTTCCACGGGTTCTGGAACTGGGAGAAGACGTCCTGACCCAGGTCACCTCGGTGACCCGGACCTAGGGTTCCGCCAGCGACGTGGGGTGCTGGGGCACACGCTCCAGCACCCCCGTCGCGTCCCAGCGCCCCGAGCATCGTGCGGTTGGTTATAGGCTGCCGCCACGGTGCTCGAGGAGGAGCCCGGGCCAACAACCGTCCAAGAGGTCGTGTACCCATGCTGAACTTCGTGCTCCGGCGGCTCTTGTCGTCGGTAGCGGTCCTCCTTGTCGCGACGTTCCTCGTCTTCGTCCTGGCCGACATCGCCGTCGACCCGCTCGAGGACCTGCGCACGAGCACCGCCCCCAACAAAGAAGCCCTGATCGCCGAGCGCATCGCGCTGCTCGACCTCGACACGCCGTCCCCCGTGCGCTACCTCTCGTGGCTCGGCGGAGTCGCCGGCTGTGCGGTCGGCAAGTGCGACCTCGGTCTTGCGTGGAGCACGAACCAGCCCGTGAGCGAGCTGCTCGCCTCGGCGCTGATCGTGACGCTCAAGCTCGTCGCGGTCGCGACGGTCCTCGCGATCGTCGTCGGCGTGCTCGTCGGAGTCGTGAGCGCGCTGCGCCAGTACGAGGGCTTCGACTACGGGATCATCTTCCTGTCGTTCCTGCTGTACTCCCTGCCGACCTTCTGGGTCGCGGTCCTGCTCAAGCAGTGGGTCGCGATCGGGTTCAACGACTTCTTGCGCGCCGCGACGATCTCCCCGCTCGCGATAGCCGCGATATCGCTCGTCGTCGGCATCGTGTTCTCCTCGGCGGCCGGCGGCCATTGGCGGCGCAGGCTCGTCGTGCTCGGCTCCTCGACCGTCGTCGTCGCCGCCGTGCTCGCCTACATCTCCGCGACGAAGTGGCTGCTCGACCCGAGCCTGGGCCCCGTCGTCATCCTCGTCTCGGGCCTCGGCCTCGCCTACGTGGTCACGAGCATCTCCGCGGGACTGCGCAACCGGCGCGCGCTGTTCTCCGCTCTCACGACCGCCGTCCTCGGCGCCGCGCTGTGGTTCCCGATGCAGATCGTCTTCCGCGCCGCGAACGGGGGCCTCATCGCGGGGCTCGCGGTCAGCGCGGTCGTCGCGGGCATCGTGATCGGCCTGCTGTGGGGCGGCCCGGACAAGTGGGTCTCGGCGCGCACCGCAGCCTTCGTCGCGGTCGGCGTCGGCTTCCTCATCTTCACCGACCGGCTCATGCAGGCCTGGCGGCCCTACTCGGAGTCCTCGGTCATCAACGGTCGCCCGATCCCCACGATCGGCTCGCAGACCCCCGGGCTGACCGGCTCGTACTGGGTCGTCACGCTCGACCAGCTGACCCACCTGCTGCTGCCGACGCTCGCGCTCATCCTCATCTCCTTCGCGGGCTACACCCGCTACCAGCGCGCGAGCATGCTCGAGGTCATGAACCAGGACTACGTGCGCACCGCGCGCGCGAAGGGCCTCACCGAGCGCGTCGTGATCATGCGCCACGCCTTCCGCAACTCACTGATCCCGCTCGCGACGATCGTCCCGATCGACATCGCGGCCCTCCTGGGTGGCGCGATCATCACCGAGCGGATCTTCGGCTGGACCGGCATGGGCACGATGTTCCTGCGCTCGCTCGACCGCGCTGAGCTCGACCCCCTCATGATCTACGTCCTCATCGTCGGCGGTGTCGCGGTCCTCGCGAACTTCGTCGCCGACCTCGTCTACGCCGCCCTCGACCCACGGATCCGGGTGAACGCATGACCAACATCGAGCAGACCCTCCCCGAGGAGGGCGACCGCCTCGAGAACGCGATCGAGCTCAAGGAGGTCGAGGGCCTCTCGCAGGGCCAGATCGTCTTCCGCCGCTTCGTGCGGCACAAGGGCGCGATGATCGCCGTCGTCGTCCTGCTCGGGATCGTCGCCCTCGCGACCACGTCGATCGGCTGGGGACCCATCCCCGGCTGGTGGAAGGGCGGCGGCTTCGGCGGCTCCAACCCCGTCGAGATCCCCGGCGGGCGCCCCACGCTCCAGGTGTTCGGCGAGAACGGCTTCCAGATCGGCAACTACCCGTTCGGCCAGGACGCGATCGGCAAGGACATGTTCGCGCTCACGATGCGCGGCACCCAGCAGTCGCTCATGATGATGGTCATCATCGGCCTCATCGCGACCGTGATCGGCGTCCTCGTCGGTGCGTTCTCGGGCTTCTTCCGCGGCTGGCTCGACAACCTCCTGATGCGTCTGACCGACGTGTTCATCGTCCTGCCGACGATCGTCATCGGGGCCGTCCTCGGCAAGATCTTCGGCAGCGTCAACGCCTTCATCCTCGCGGTGACCCTCGGATTCATCTCGTGGACGGGTCTCGCGCGGCTCGTGCGTGGTGACTTCCTGTCGCTGCGCGAGCGCGAGTTCGTCGACGCTGCGCGCGTCGCAGGTGCCTCGAACGCGCGCATCATGTTCAAGCACATGCTGCCCAACGCGATGGGCGTCATCATCGTCAACACGACGCTGCTGATGAGCGCGGCGATCCTGCTCGAGACGGCGCTGAGCTACCTCGGCTTCGGGGTCCGCTCGCCCGACGTCTCGCTCGGCCTGCTCATCAACGAGTACCAGACGGCGTTCGCGACCCGCCCGTGGCTGTTCTGGTGGCCCGGTCTGTTCATCGTCGCGATCGCGCTGTGCATCAACTTCATCGGTGACGGTCTGCGCGACGCGTTCGACCCGCGCCAGCGACGCATCCCGACCGCCCGTGCGCTGCGCCGCACCGAGAAGGCCGCGGCCAAGCGCGCCGCACGTGCCGCGAGTGTCGGGACCGTCGACGGAGCGGGCGGCTGATGGCCGTCTCAGCCCGGCAGCAGCACGCTCGCGACCGTCGCGACGAGCGCTCCGAGGCACACGAGCACGGGGCCCGTCGCAGGCTCGACCGTGACCGGTGCGCCCTCGAGACGCACGTCGTCGAGGAAGCCCGCGGCCCGCAGCGCCTCGCGCCGGTCCTCGACCGCCCGTGCCGCGCTGAGTGCGGTCCCGGCACCCTGCTCGGCCAAGCCGCGCGCGGGAGCCGCGAAGGCCGAGACCTTGCGCCCGTCGACCGTCGTGACGGTCAAGGACCAGCGGTGCGAGACCCCCTCGAGCGCGGGCCAGGGCACGTGCACGGTGCGCCACGGGTTGACGATGCGCACGCCGCCGTCGGACACCTCGACCTCGGGACGCCAGTACACCGCCCAGGCGAGCGCGCAGATCAGCGCTGCCGCGGCGAGGGTGCGGGCGAGCACGACGGGGGCGGGGCCGGACACCGCGACCGCGCCGAGCGCGACCGCGCAGCACACGACGACCGCGACCGCGATCGGCCGGCTCGAACCAGGACGCATCGTCTCGGTGGGTCTCATGGAAAGATTCTCGCAGTGAAGGAAGGTGACCGGTGAGCACGCAGACCGAGCTCGAGACCCCGTCGCGCACGGGCGAGCCGATCCTGCGCGTCGAGGGCCTCGGCGTCGACTTCTGGGTCGACGGCGAGTGGTACCCCGCCGCCGAGGACGTCTCCTACGAGGTGCACCCCGGTGAGGTCGTCGCGATCGTCGGCGAGTCCGGGTCGGGCAAGACGCAGTCCTCGATGTCCCTCATCGGCCTCCTGCCGCCCAACGGGCGCGCGAAGGGCAGCGCGAAGCTCGCGGGCCAGGAGCTCATCGGGCTGAGCCACTCGCAGCTGCGCAAGGTCCGCGGTGACGAGGTCGCCGTGATCTTCCAGGAGCCGATGACGGCGCTCAACCCCGTCTACACCGTGGGTTTCCAGATCATCGAGACGCTGCGCGCGCACACCGACATGGGCCCCAAGGAGGCCCGTGCCCGTGCGATCGAGCTGCTCGCGATGGTCGAGATCCCCGACCCCGAGATCTCGGTCGACAAGTACCCCCACCAGCTCTCTGGGGGGCAGCGGCAGCGCGCGATGATCGCGCAGGCACTCTCGCTCGACCCCAAGCTGCTCATCGCGGACGAGCCGACGACGGCGCTCGACGTGACCGTCCAGGCCGAGATCCTCAAGCTCATGCGGGACCTGCGGCACCGCATCAACTCCGGGATCCTGCTCATCACGCACGACATGGGCGTGGTCGCCGACCTCGCCGACCGCATCCTCGTGATGAAGGACGGGCACGTCGTCGAGCGGGACATCGCCGAGCGGATCTTCAAGGACCCGCAGCACCCCTACACGCGCCAGCTGCTGTCCGCCGTGCCGCACCTGGGATCGGTCGCGGTCGCCGAGCGGGACGCCGCAACCACGCAGCCCGAGCAGACCACCGCGACCCCGCGCGTCCTCGAGGCGCGCGGCCTGTCGATCGAGTACCCCAAGCGGGGGCGCACGCCCGCCTTCCGCGCGGTCGACAAGATCGACCTCGACATCGCCGAGGGCGAGGTCGTGGGCCTCGTGGGCGAGTCGGGCTCGGGCAAGACGACCGTCGGACGCGCCGTCGTCGGCCTGCTGCCCGCGGTCGAGGGG